>JAJRUR010000090.1 GCA_024277695.1 Bacteroidota bacterium
GTGTAAACAAATAGTAACAGAAATGCTTCTCACAATGCAATATACACTTATAAATTATTATCTTATTGATAAATAATAAGTTTTTGATACGTTTTCTAAATTTAAACTCGCTCAAAGGCATCTATTGACTATCATGAAGGACATCATCGCTATATAATGTCAAACTTTCTAACTGTCCAGAGCTCGGAATACACCAACGGTATTTGCACAAATGAATAATATATTTTGATTGCGTTTTGTTATTATTCGTGTAATATATTTGTATGTATGTGTTTGCTATATTTTAACAGTTCGCCCCTTTGGGGCTAAAACTATGCTTATATGTCCTTCATTTATTTAAGAATGAGTTCGTCCGGCTAGGGATTTTGTTTCATTAAGTTATTTTGTCATCTGCTCCGCTTTATATCTTTTTACTAAAAATATTGATACTTGTATTCTTATTTCCGCTGCACCATGTTATTGAAGGCAAAATCATTAGACGCTTAATGTCTAAAAAACAAATATGGAAGGGCGGTAAGAATTCATTGTTGGGATTTTTCTACCAACTTTGGCCTTGGCTTAATAAATAATCTTTTGTAATTATTCTTTGTTTTTATCCATTATGTCTTCATTAAGTATCTCTTGATATCTTCGTTTGAAGATGTACCGAGTAACAAAAATACCGCTGTTGTCGGTATTGCCTCCGTAAGATTCAACACCACTCGTCACAAATGCAAGTTCCCAGCCTTCGCTAGCTAATTCATTGATAGCAGAAGAAATCATGGCATCGTTGGATACGATGTTTTGAAACCGTATGCCCCCAAGATTAAAAAAGTTTAATAATTTTGTTTCATCAAAATCCTTTACTCTAATTTTTTTGCGACTGGATTTGTTCCGACTGTTATTCTCTTCAGTTCGGGTAGAGGTGTATGCATTGTAATCGCGTGCATCATTAGCTGATATAAGTCTTGACCTGCCTATCCCGCTAGGTACGATGGATTCGACACTTGTTATTATTTTATATTCGACCTGTTGCGCACTAATTGTTGTGGAGAAAAAAAGGAAAAGACTAAAAATAATTGATTTGAATTTCATAATGTAGTGTTTTTAATTGTCCATAATATTTTATCCGAAAATAATGGTTCAATATCTCTTTAACTGTATTTATATTTCTTTTTTAGAAATAAATAACAATGTATTAGTATTTTATTTTTTAGAGCAGATGGAGCGCAGGCATGTATGCATCTTCCATTTTTAGACAAGTGTCGTATATAATTATTCCCCCGTTGTCAATATACACCTTGATCCAAATAGCATTCATGTCTGCATTAGGATAGAGAAGATTCAATGGGATATGCTGACCTAATCATTAAGTAACAAAGTAGTATCTTTGTGATCAAAATCATAAAATCTAAACAAATCATTTATGCAAGAAGTATATATTGTATCCGCTGTACGTACACCTCAGGGTAGTTTTGGCGGCAGCCTTTCGAGCCTCAGTGCCACCCAATTGGGCAGTATAGCCATCAAAGGTGCATTGGCCAAAGCCGGTGTAGCTGCTGATCTGGTCGATGAGGTCTTTATGGGCAATGTCGTTTCTGCCAATCTCGGTCAAGCTCCTGCACGTCAAGCTTCACTGGGAGCCGGTATACCTCAATCTGTGCCTTGTACTACTATCAATAAAGTCTGCTCGTCCGGTATGAAGGCTATTATGTTTGCTGCACAGAGTATCATGCTAGGCCATCAGGATATTATAGTAGCAGGTGGCATGGAAAGCATGTCCAATATACCGTACTATCTGCCAAAAGCACGGTGGGGATACAAATATGGTAACTCGGAGCTTGTGGATGGGCTAGTAAAGGACGGTTTGACGGATGCATACGATCATGTAGCTATGGGTGTAAGCGGAGATCGAACTGCCGAAAAGTATAATATTTCGCGAGAAGAGCAAGATCGTTACGCAATTCAATCGTACAAAAGAGCAGCCCAAGCTGTTCTATCCGGAGCTTTTGCTGATGAAATCATACCTGTCAGCATAGCGCAGCGAAGGGGAGACGACATAGTGGTAGCTGAAGATGAAGAATACAAAAAAGTAAAATTTGACAAAATACCGCAATTGCGCCCGGTTTTTAGTAAGGATGGTACAGTGACAGCAGCTAATGCTTCTACTTTGAATGACGGCGCTTCTGCTGTAGTACTGATAAGCGCATCCAAAATGAAAGAATTAGGACTATCGCCTTTGGCACGGATAGTTTCTTTTGGTGATGCTGCCCAAGAGCCCCTTTGGTTTACTACAGCGCCGAGCCTGGCTGCTCCTAAAGTACTCAAACAGGCCGGTCTCCAAGCCTCCGACATTTCCTTTTATGAAGTCAACGAAGCATTTGCAGTAGTGCCTTTGGCATTTAATAAGATCATAGATATCGACGAATCTAAAGTCAATATCCATGGAGGTGGTGTTTCTCTGGGACACCCCTTGGGATCTTCGGGCGCACGCATTGTCTGTAGTCTCACACATATATTGGACAAGAATGCAGGGCGTTACGGTTTGGCAACATTATGCAATGGTGGTGGTGGGGCATCCGCTATGATTATAGAACGCATGACTTCTTGAGGACTAAAGTTTTTTTGCAGGAAGCTGCATTTTCTTACAAATTAAGTATATCTTTGCGCCGTTAAAATCCAAAAGTCGGCTAGACCGAGTATTTTGGTAATGGTTAACCCAATTAAATTTTGACTCAACATGGCAGTAAAAATTAGACTTCAGCGTCACGGACGCAAACAAAGACCTTTCTATCACATCGTAGTAGCAGATGCGCGAGCACCACGCGATGGACGCTTTATCCAAAAACTCGGTATCTACAATCCTTTGACCAAGCCGGCTACCATCAAATTAGATGTCGATTTGGCGTATCATTGGTTGACAGTAGGGGCACAGCCTACGGATACAGCTAGAGCTATCCTTAAGTATAAGGGTGTAATGTATAAAAAGCATCTCCAACGTGGTGTAGGCAAAGGAGCACTCACACAAGAAGAGGCTGACAGCAAACTGGCTGAATGGATACGAAATAAAGAAGCTGCTCATGATGCCAAAAAAGAACAAACTGCAAAAGAAAAAGCAGAATTTTTGAAAATGGTATCCGGTGAGATTAAACCAAGAAAAGCAAAAGAAGATAATAGTGCTGCTGAAGAATTTGTGCAAACAGAAGTACCAACAGACACTCCACCAGAAGCTACAGAAGAAGCTCCTGCCGCGGTAGCCGAAGAGGCTGCCGTAGAAAGCCCTGCAGCGGAGGTGACAGAGGAGGCCACATCGGAAGAGGCGAGTCCGGCTGCAGAAGAAGTTCCTGCCGCGGTAGCCGAAGAGGCTGCCGTAGAAAGCCCTGCAGCGGAGGTGACAGAGGAGACCACATCGGAAGAGGCGAGTCCGGCTGCAGAAGAAGCTCCTGCCGCAGTAGCCGAAGAGGCTGCCATAGAAAGCCCTGAAGCGGAGGTGACAGAGGAGACCACATCGGAAGAGGTGAGTCCGGCTGCAGAAGAAGCTCCTGCCGCAGTAGCCGAAGAGGCTGCAAGTACATCTATTGAAGCAGAATCTACAGCAGAGATCAAAGCGGATGACTTGAAAAAAATCGAAGGAATAGGTCCGAAGATATCAGAACTGTTAAATGCTGCCGGAATAGTAACTTTTGGCCAATTAGCAGATAGCTCTGCCGAATCGCTGAAAGAAATACTTGAAAACGCAGGAGGTAGAATGAAAATGCATAATCCTACTACCTGGCCTAAGCAAGCAGAATTGGCAGCAGCAGGCAAATGGGATGAACTGAAAGAACTTCAGGACAGACTGGACGGAGGACGTGAATGATTATCAATGGCGCTAGGAAGTGCGTAACTATGGTGCAATACTAAGCCATAGAAATTTACGTTAGATGATAGGAGAACCGAAGTAGATGAAGTGCTGACACCTAGATAATTTGGTTGGACAGCAGCTGTTATGAATACAGAAAGACCTGATAAAGCTCATTATGGCTTTATCAGGTCTTTATATAATCGATTGGATATAACTAATCTTAAAAAAACTAAATATACATTTTATGTCAAAATTATCAAAAGCAACTGAAGAAAGTTTATCAAAAATAGCTGATGAGATACAGGCCTCGGAAGAATTGGCAGTTTTTTTGGAGGAAGAGGAGGACGAGCAGTATAAAGCATTAGTAGAGAAATACGAACCGAGTATTGAAGCGATATATAACGAAGTAGCCGAGCACAATCCACTGGAGTTATTGGCTCTAGAAGAGCGGATTATCCAACCCGACTTTGAAGGTCTTTTTATACCCAGATTATTGGCTTTTTCTGTGTTGCGAGGAGCGATCACAGATCAGTATAAATATATACATCCGCAGGACCATTTTAAGAAGATTTTGCAGGCGATGATTCATTCATCCAACTTCGAGCAAATAGCAGCTCGAACGGGACAGTCTATTTCACTTGGATTTGGGATGAGTAGTGGTATATGGGTGACGCATTTTATGAATACGCTGCATAACAAGCGTTTATATTCATATTTTAATAAATTAACTTCATCGACTCGGTCTTCGCTCAAAGAAAGAGAAAGAGCATATCAGTCACTCAATACACAGTTTAAGGATTCGATATATCATACCGCTGTTTTTCCTAAGACCAAGACTGAGTTAAAGACGATGTACCCGCGCCTAAAAAAGTTTTTATTGGCTCGGATATCCAAAAAACTAGATAACTCGACTATAGTCCATAACATGACGGATATGTTGAGCAATCCCGAATTTCATAATCAACCGGAGTTTTTACCTCTATTGAGTTTGTTTTCCAACTTTAATTCTTCTGATGATCGCAAGGAGGATATTCGACAGATATTTAATATCGTGCGAAAGGAGCAAAGTGATTTTTCGGATCGATATTTTGACTATTTAGAAAAAATATATAATGCTGAGTTACCCATCACACCTAAATCCGACGAGCGCTTGTATCACTTGATCGATCCTGCGATAGATGATGACTTGAAGGATTATTATGCGCTCGTACATAATATCTACACGAAAGGCTATATCCATGAAGAAGTTATAGCCCAAGTCAAAGAGTTTTATTTTCAGCATGATGGACTTTCGAGTATCAACGAATGTCTGCGACAGTCTTTATTGACCCACTTTAATAAAATATTGAGTCAGCTATCTGTAGATGATTATTCAGAGTATTTTGAACTCAATAAAGTATTTATTATCTATATGGGTATTTTTGCCAATGCAGAATTTAACCTGCAATATAGAAACATGAGTTTGGCTTATGTGAAGCGATTATTAAAAAAATATACTAATAAGCGAGGCAAGGATTATCAAGACATCAAAAAATTTGTATCAACTACTTATGTTGATTTAGGCTTGATGAGCGAAAAACAGATTGCAGAATTTTTTAAAACAAAGCGCAAAAAGCCTCCTGTCCAAGCATAAGTCAGATTTTTCTTTTTGATTGGGGCTCATTAAGTTGTCTCGTTGGGGACATAAGTACGTATAAAGTCATCCTGAAGTTTCAATTTGGAAATATAGCGTCCTGAAAATGATGGTGCAGCGATTGTGCGATCTTGCAGCTCGGGTGGTATAGATTTATTTGTCTTGATTAAATGTATTTTATCCCACAAATCAGCTTGGATAAACTGACTAAGCGTAAAAGCTCCACCTTCTATTAAAATGGAGCTTATTTTAAAATCACGATACAAAATGTCTATCAACCCTCTGAGAGAATTTTTATGCAGTTTGTATTTTACGAATTGAATATGCTCTGTATTTTCGTCTCTATGATCATTGACCAAAAGGATAGGGGGATGATTTCCTGACAGCGTTTTGATCAAATGAAGGCTCTTTAAAGAAGGGTCTAATACGATCCGAATCGGAGATCCTCCATAAAACAATCTATTGTTGAGTTCTGGCTGGTCTGTCCGCATGGTGTTCGCCCCGATCAAGATAGCATCCACTTCTGAGCGCCATTTGTGTGCCAGTATTTTTGAGTACGGATTGCTCAACCAAAATTGCCGACCTTCGACTCCCATGATGTGACCGGTATTTTGTGCCCACTTGAGTAGGATATAGGGTCGTTTTTCTAGTACATTTACTTTAAATTTTTTTATCAGCTCTTCGTAGTGATCACTAAATCTACTCACTTTGACTTGGATGCCATGGGCACGAAGAGCTTGGATACCCTTCGTGGCAACGGCGGGATTAGGGTCCCTAGTACCGATGATGACTTTGGGTATCTTGGATTTGATGATGAGATCTGTGCACGGAGGAGTTTTGCCAAAATGTACACAGGGCTCCAAACTCACGAAGAGCGTAGATCTGGGGATGAGTTGTTGCTCTTCTTGAGAGACTTGGCGTATGGCATGCACTTCTGCATGAGCACCTCCGTATCTCTGGTGCCAACCTTCGGAGATTATGCGATCATTATATACTAGAATTGCACCAACAGCTGGATTGGTTTTAATGGCTGTATCTGCACGTTTTGCGAGCTCGTAGCATCTCTTCAAATATAACTCTTCTCGGTCAGTAGTCGGTAGGTACATTGTACGGATATTAAAATTGGTATCTGAGTTGGAATTTTACTTTGCTTCGCTTGTTGCCCTGGATCAGTTCATTGCCACTCCCAAAAGAATCTGTTCTAGCTAAAAAACTCTCTTCAAACCGAAGTTCAAAAGTCCAGGCACTGACGGGACGATATCTTAGATTTAGATAATAGCGCATCCCCTGTTCAAAGTATGCCGGAATAAAAAACGAATAAAGTATATCATTTTCGTAAGCATAAATCCTCGAATTAAAATCTTCGGTATCAAAGATTGCGAAGCGGCTGGTAAAAGAAAGTGGAAAAGAAAGCGGTTTAAAAATAAAGTCTTGATATATTAAGAAACCATTTGTGGGCGTATTTTGGTCCAAGCTGTACCTTATCCATTCGATACGATTTCTCCATTCAAGTGCTTTAGACAATTTTTGGCTAAAGTGGATTCTAAATTGCGTGCGATGTTCAGTGCCTATCTGTCTTACAGGCTCAATATTTCCGATGAGGTTACGCTCTCTGGTTTTTCTTTTTAGTTGTACATAGAGTTCTGTGGTCCTTTTTTTGTAATAACGTATGCGCACGAGATATTCTTTTCCTCCTGAGGGTGCATTGGTTCCGAATCTCAACCAAGAGTGTGACCATGTATCCGCATAGGCATCGATGGATATTTTTTTTATGGGTTCTATATGTAGACCCACGTATAGACCTTCTTCGTTTTGAGGTCGGGTAGAGTTAGCAAATGGATCGCTATATATACTCCAATAATTTTTTGCAAAATTGCGATAGAGCAGAGATAGGTGTGCCCTTCTGGCCAATCCTACTAACAGCCCGTTGGTCGTAGCATAGGCTCCATTGTTACTGCGAGCAGTCTCACCAAAAAAATGTAGATTACGTAGATTTCCGGCATAGTCTATACTCAAATTGGTAAATCGATCTCCGGTGATATCGAATTGATTTTGCAGTGTAATATTCCGTATCAAAGGATCACTATAGCGGGTATGTACCCCGGTCAGCCCAATGTTGAAGCGCTTCCAATAGCTCTGCAGATTGACACCGTATATGCTTTCGCTAATGGCTCTTTCGTCCTGTATTTCGTTGATTGTTCTGTGGTTACCACTTTGTTGGATGGAGCTGAAGCGAATGACATCCAAGGTATCATCCGGATGGACAAAAACATTGGCATCGCGCTTTTTGAAGGAAACAAAAGGTGTGATGGATAACTTGGAGTTGAGAGCAATCGTAGTAGCGATACCTCGTAAGTACTGACTTTCGCTGATGGAGCGATAAGCTTGTACTTTTTTGCCGCCGCGCTTGATATTTGCAGTAAAGGCACTTTTGCCCGAGCTAAATCCATTGTACATTACAAGACCTTGACCGAGCCTGAGGTAATAGTCACCTATAGCTAGACTTTTGAGTTTGGAGGAGTAATTACTCAAATAAAAATGGGCTGAATAATAATCAAAACCCTGAGGATTGCTCCCTCTAAAAAAATCTTCTCCCGCGTCCTTTTCTGCTGTAATGCCATAGGACAATCTATTTTCGTATCGATGCTGATACCGGAACAATAGACGGTTTTGATCACCGGCATAAACTCCTGTCTGAAAACCTTTTTTTTGCTGCAAAAACCGCTCGACTCTTGTGATGATTTCGTTTTTGCCCTCATGCATCATACGAGGGATAGAGACATGAAAGTTTTCTAGCTTGGAAGTTACGGTAACAAACGGAATAAGGCTTCGAATGAAACGCATATTGAAGTCTCTGATCGTCTGTAGTTCATAGATACTGATAAAATCGCCGTATTGATGTCGATGATTCAGAATACTCTGAACCTGTAGGGGAGAGAAGAGCTCACTCTGGTTGAGTGTAGCTTCGTCAGCAAGATTGAGATCCAAGGGGGTTTCCAAGAAACCGAGTAGTTGGTCATAGATATCATTGATGTCAAATTCGCCTTCGCGTTCCAAATTTTCGACAAAAGACTCTATGAGCTCAGTACGTGTAGCATCGATGGCTGGATCTTGTGCAGAAAGATTTATCACAAGGATAGAGCAAAATACAAGCAATATTAATGATCTACAAATCAACATCGGCACCAATATAATGTATTTTTAGCTGCTGTGGATAGAGCGGCGGATGGAGTGTCGTACTTAGATGGTGAAAATGCATGTTCTTTAGTTAATTGTTCTAATGATTATATATATAAATAATTTATTATGAAATATTAATATATAATGAAAAAATATATTGTTATTGGATATTTTCAATATCTATAAGCCCTAAACTGAACATCCATTCAAGTCAAATTCGCTTTTAGATTGGTGAGAATCAAGGGAGGGTTAATGCTCGTGGATTGCAGGGTTAATTAGAGAGGATAGATTTTGTTCAATTGATAAATCGTAGCAGCCATATCCTTCGGTAGATCTGCTCGGGCGACTATACTTTTTCTTGTGATTGGATGGACAAATTGGAGTTGATGAGCATGGAGGGACGAGCGAGCCAGCAAGGGTCGTTCGGTGCGTCCTTTTGAGTTTTTATATTTCTTTTTGATGGAGGATAAATAGAATGCTTTGGAGGGACTGTAGATAGCATCTACCATCAAGGGATAGCCTGTAAACTGTAAATGTACTCTGATTTGGTGCTGACGTCCGCTATAGATCTGCAGTTCGATTAGGCTAAAAGGACCAAAATGCTGAATGGTCTTGCACTCTGTGATGGAAGGTTTTCCGTCGGGATGTACTTCCATGATACCGACTTTTCCGGGCTTATTTCTGATGGGTTGGTCGATAGTACAATGATCCGGTACTCGCCCTCCCTGTACTATTGCTGTATATTTTTTTATGACCTTTCGCTGTGCAAAATCTTGGTTGAGTACTTTGTGGCTCTCTTTGTCTTTTGCAAAAAGTAGCAACCCTGAAGTCCATTTGTCTAGTCTGTGGACGGGGTAGATTTGAGTATATTTTTGGACTAACATATGATAGATATTGGGCAATGTAGTATCATATCGGTCAGGCAGTGTGAGCAGGCCTGCAGGTTTGTCCAGAATGATAATTTGCTCATCCTGCTGTAGGATGTTTAATTCTTTTTTATAGGTTTTAGGCATCCGGGTATATTTGGTCAAAAGTTTTTTTATTTTGAAAAAAATATGGTATGAGAATGGACTTAAACTTTTTTTGAATATTGGGAGAAGAGATGGAATGCAATCGTACCGTATTTTTTGTTTGCGACCTTTTTTTGAGTAATTTTATGAAATGAAAAATGATCCACAGCCATGCTTTTTTAATCGCCCAAAAGGAAGAAAATTTTCCTTGCAATAGAAATCGTGTTCCTGCCATAGTATCTAGAAAAAGTCGTTTTATCAATATGCACATCAAATTACTATTGTATTCATTTTTAATAATAGTGATGATATTGTTTCTAAAGTTGAGATATAGTTTGTGCGTAGATTGGTAGGAGAGTGTCCCGCCCCCTAAGTGGTACACAGTACCCTGAGGAATGACTTGGATAGAGTAGCCCATATTGCGTACACGCCAGCATAGGTCGATTTCTTCTTGATGGGCAAAATAATCTTTGTCAAATCCACCGGCAGATACAAAAACTGTAGTACGTATGAGCATGGCAGCACCACTAGCCCAGTGTATTCCTTTTATTTGATCGTACTGTCCTTGATCCTTTTCTAAAGTATCAAAAACTCTTCCCCTACAGAAAGGATACCCGAGTACATCGATGTAGCCACCGGCCGCTCCGGCATATTCGAAGAATTCGGTTTGTGTATCTGATTTTATTTTTGGTTGGACGGCAGCCAGCTTAGGCTCTGCTTGCATTTGTTTGAGTAAGGGGTCGAGCCACTCCGGAGTGACACGTACATCCGAATTGAGGAGCAAGATATATTCGTATGCACTTAACGCATCAATTGCTTTATTATAACCTTCAGCAAAGCCATAGTTTTGGTCTAGGGATAGGATACGAATCTTATTACCCAGACTTTTCAAATATTGGATGGATCCATCGTCACTATGATTGTCAGCGATGATGATATCCGCTTGGGTATATCTGATAAGATCCGGTATGTATTTTGGAAGGAGTTTCTCACCATTATAATTGAGGACAACTACAGCTGTTTGTGCATATTTGTTGATTTTATTTTTTTCAAAATACTTCAAAGTATCTTTTTGATCTTTTTTGATCTGTATAGCGAGTTCTTTTTTAGATTTAAAACTCTTGTCCTCTCTTAAAAATTTGAGTAATTCCACCCTGATTTTTTGTCGGTATATGTTTTGACTAAAGTCCAATATGTGCACTTCGATGACGCGATCCATTTGCTCTCCAAGGCTTGGGCGGGTACCGATATAGAGCATCCCTTGGTGTCTTTGATTATTCAGATAACAATAGACGGCATAGATGCCATCGGGTGGTATGAGTTTGTAGGGATAATCTACAGAGATATTGGCCGTGGGATATCCCATTGTCCGTCCGATCTTGTCCCCATGTGTGACTGTGCCGGTTATGGAATAGGGGTGCTGCAAGAGTTTGTTGGCAAGTTCGATATTCTTGTCAGCTATCGCTTTTCTTATTTTGCTACTACTGACTTTAATCTGATCTAGGAGCTGAACAGGTATCTCTATTACACGATATCCCATCCTATCACTATGGGCTTTAAGGGTCTCGATATCACCCGATCGTCGATACCCAAATCGGTGATCGTGGCCGATGAATATCGTATGGGGCTTGAAGTTTTTGACCAAGAAATCTTCAATATAATACTCCGGAGATTGCATGCTGAACTCCTTCGTAAAAGGCACTATTACGAAATGATCAATACCCAACTCTCGGAGGATTCGTGTTTTTTCTTCGATTGTGTGGAGCAGAGAGACATTGGTTTTTTCCGGATAGAGAACAAGTCGGGGGTGAGGGTCAAAACTGACGACTATGCTTTGTCCACCTATCCTTTGAGCTGTAGTGACTAATTGCTCTAAAATCTTTCGGTGTCCGACATGCACACCATCAAAAGAACCTACCGTGACTACAGCGCGGTCAAAAGAAGGCAATTGGTTGATATCATGGTGTACTATCATTCTTCTTCAGTGATATAGAGATGTTCTGTCTTGTAGCTTTCGATCGTTCTTCGTTCTTTTTTTGTTGGCCGCCCTGTACCTTTTGCTCTTCTTTCCGGACTCCCTTTCCCAACGAACCAAGACGCATATTTTTGAAGTTCATCAGCTGGCGTCAGATTTTCATAACAGGCTTTTGCCAATTCTGCAGAGACACGTTTTGATATTATTTTATTGACTTTGTAGACCATATGATATCCCAGGCGTTGGACATGGAGTATGTCTTGTGGCTTGATAAGGTACGAACTCTTAAGACGCTTGCCTGCTAGCTTGACTTTTCCATCGCGGCAGGTCTTGGCTGCAAGTGATCTGGACTTGAATATGCGTACACTCCATAACCATTTGTCCACACGAGTAGTTTTCATAAACAGACAGATTGATTGCTACTCTTCCAGGAGTTCCGGATTGGTCCGAAAGTTGGGTAGTTTCATGTCAAAAGATTTGAGGGTGTTGAGCATCAGCTTTGCAATCGTATAATTTCTATACCATCGTTTATCTACCGGAATGATGTTCCATGGTATTTCACTCTGATTGATGGCATATTCGTAAGCGGTCATATATTCATCCCACAGTTCTCTTTCTTTCCAGTCTGCTGGATTATGTTTCCAGTTTTTGCTTGGGTCATCTAGACGTTCTTTGAGTTTTTCACCCTGCCGTTCTTTGGATAAGTGCATATAGCATTTTATGATAGTGGTATTGTTGTCATACTGGAGGAGCTTTTCAAAGGCATTGATAGACGCCATACGCTTACTGACCCGCTCGTCATCGATCCAATTATGCACACGTTGGATGAGTATATCCTCATAATGTGACCGATTAAATACTCTGATCATGCCTTTTTGAGGAGCGACTTTATGAATACGCCATAAAAAATCATGGGCAAATTCTTCTTCTGTCGGCTTTTTAAAACTCGTTACTTTTACACCTATAGGGCTACATCGCTTAAACACTTCTCGAGTGGTTCCATCTTTTCCGCTGGCATCCATTCCCTGCAAGATGAGCAAGATAGAGTGCTTTTTTTCTGCATACATGATATTTTGTAATTCTGCGATCTGAGCGCAGATCTTTTTGGTCAGCTTTCGGATACTTTTTTCATTGGTCCCTTCGGGTGGGAGGGTCGATATTTCTGATAGTTTGATCATAGGAACATGCATGATTTGTAATAGAAAGCAAGTTTACGAAAAACTTATGGATTAGAAGTAATCTTATGAACTCTACCATGCCTTGCGCATATATTTTTGATTCTTTTGTAGCCTTTTGGTATTGTTTTTTTGACTTCGCACTAAGTACATAAGAAGAAACTATGCTAGGATATCAGCTATATTATATCTAACATCTCTTTTTATCTTTTATTTGCAAGAGGATCTCTTGAAATACTTAGAAATACTGTATTCCGTAAAGCTATTTGTAGATTTGTATCAAAAATGTTGAAAAAATGGACTTGCAGCAATCAGTCAGAACCATATCCAAAGAGATATTAAGGGATGTCATACGTATAAGGAGGCATCTGCATATGTATCCGGAATTGTCTTTTGAGGAACAGAAGACCAGTGCATTTGTGTGTGCGGAATTGGATGCATTGAATATCCCCTATCAGGCTAACGTTGGAGGTTATGGTGTAGTAGCTACTATCTATGGTAATAATCCTAAAGCAAAACTCATCGCTCTACGGGCGGATATGGATGCTCTCCCCATTACAGAAGTCAGTACCCTTGACTATGCATCCAAAAATCAAGGCGTGATGCACGCTTGCGGTCATGACGTACACACAGCAAGTCTATTAGGAACAGCTCGTATTGTTCAACAACTCAAGGATCATTGGTCAGGTCAGATAAGATTGTTGTTTCAACCCGCCGAAGAGCGTATGCCGGGAGGGGCAATCAAAATGATCGAGCAAGGGGTATTGGAAAACCCGAGACCTGCTGCAGTTATAGGTCAACACGTCCATCCGGAGTTTGAAGTCGGTACTGTGGGTTTTCGCTCCGGAGCGATGATGGCATCTGCTGATGAAATATATATAGATGTATTGGGCAAAGGTGGCCATGGAGCTCTACCACATAATACCATAGACCCTGTTGTAATAGCTTCTCATATCATCATTCAGTTACAGAATCTCGTAAGTCGTGTCAATAACCCCATCTTACCTTCTGTTCTGACTATTGGAAAAATAGAATCTGTAGGCGGCTCGACAAATGTTATCCCGAATGCTGTTCGCTTACAAGGTACTTTTCGCACTTTTGACGAACAATGGAGAAATCGGGCGCATCGTATGATCGAAGATGTCGCAAGATCTACTGCGATGAGTTTTGGAGCAACTGTTGAGGTACATATCATCAAAGGCTATCCCGCTCTATACTCAGATCCTAATCTTACAGAAGCACTTCGGGCAAAAGCTATTGACTACTTGGGACCGGCTCGGGTACAAGAAATGCCTATCCGAATGACTGCTGAAGACTTTGCTTATTATGCTTTGGAGCGTCCGGCCTGCTTTTATAGACTAGGTACCGCCAATAAAAACAAGGGAATTACTTCCCCTGTGCATACAAATACTTTTGATATCGATGAAGACGTTTTGGCTTTGAGTACCGGATTGATGGCTTGGCTTGCAATAGGGCGATAAGCCTCTACAATACTATTATCTTTTTTGCTATCTTGCATTTTTACGACACGTACAATAAAATAATGCCGAATAGGAAATTTTGGGAAGATCGATATGCTACGAACACTACCGGTTGGGATATTGGTAAGATATCGGATCCGCTCAAAGCATATATCGATCAGCTTAAATCTAAGGACATCCGTATCTTGATTCCGGGTGCAGGATTTGGTCATGAAGTGATCTATCTGTATCGCAATGGCTTTGAGAACCTTACAGTCGTGGACATAGCCAAAGATCCATTGCAGAGAATAGCCGATTCCCTTCCGGATCTTCCAAAAGATCGATTGGTGTGTGATGATTTTTTTAATTTAAAAGGGAGCTATGATCTGATTCTAGAGCAGACATTTTTTTGTGCCCTTGATCCATCCATGAGATCGGATTATGTTTGCAAAATGGCAGAACTTTGCTTACCCAACGCTAAGCTCGTAGGCCTGTTGTTTGACTTTCCCTTAGAGTCCGGTCCTCCTTACGGTGGGACTGTTGATGAGTATCGTAGTCTATTCGAGCCATTTTTTAATATCATGCTTATGGAGCCCTGTTATAATTCTATCGCGTCTCGTTCCGGTAGAGAATTGTTTATAAAATTTTTAAAACATCCCAATGAGCAAAATAGTCAACAATCCGCATGATAAATTTTTCAAATCGATTTTAAGTGATATAGAAGTTGCCAAAAAGTATATCCGTACTATTCTATCCAAAGACTTACGGGATACTATCGAAATCGACACGCTTCAGCACTGTGATACGGGATTTGTATTAGGAGATCTGCGGGAGGTATTTTCTGATGTGGTATTTCGTTGTAAAGTAAAGGGGAATAGAGACGCTTTTCTATCATTAGTTCTCGAACACAAGAGCAAGCCCGATCGGTATGTGATTTTACAACTCTTGCTCTACATAGCTTATGGATATTACAAGCAATATAGATCTGGAGATCAGATACATTTGGTTTTACCAGTTATACTGTACCACGGTAAGGATGCTTGGGAGGTAAAAACTATAAAGGATCTCATCCATGACTTGCCTGAGGAACTGGTGGCATTCATTCCAAGTTTTGCAGTTGAATTTGTTGATTTGGCCAATTTTTCGGACGAACAGTTATCGGATCTTGAGGAGTCATTAATAAGTTCTGTGCTGATCCTACAGAAATATGCTATGCGACCTGCCGAGTTGGCTGAGAAGCTTGCACATATTTACAATAAGTTGGATGCTGTGCGCGACCGGAACTTTATACGACGGATAATTGTTTATAGCCTACAACTTGTAAAGCAGGAGTTCGTCCAACAAGCCATTATGAATATCTCGCCCACGATAAAAAAGGAAGTTATGACAGCATATGACACACTTATTCAGCAAGGAATAGAGCAAGGAATAGAAAAAGGAATAGAAAAAGGAATAGAGCAAGGAATAGAGCAAGGAATTGAGCAAGGAATCGAAAAAGGAATAGAGCAAGGAGAATGGAAAAAGCAAATCGAAGTAGTGATCAACGGATATAAAAATGGTCTATCACCCGATGTACTATCAAAAATCACCCTGTTGGAAATACAAAAAGTTCGTGAGATCATAGCGGAGTATAAAGGGGATTCATGACCAGCTTTCAAGTGGATAATTGTTTATAGCCTACAACTTGTAAAGCAGGAGTTCGTCCAACAAGCCATTATGAATATCTCGCCCACGATAAAAAAGGAAGTTATGACAGCATATGACACACTTATCCGGCAAGGAATAGAGCAAGGAATAGAGCAAGGAGAATGGAAAAAGCAAATCGAAGTAGTGATCAACGGATATAAAAATGGTCTATCGCCCGATGTACTATCAAAAATCACCCTGTTGGAAATACA
>JAJRUR010000091.1 GCA_024277695.1 Bacteroidota bacterium
CCGTACCGCCATAGCTATAGCGTCACTCGTACGCGAATCAATTTCGACAGTCTGACCATCTTTATTACAAACCAATCGGGCATAGAAGATGCCATCTAGTAGATCGTTAATGATGACCTCAACGAGTTCAATACCGAAGGTATCCAATGTGGACTTGAACAGATCATGTGTAAGCGGACGCGTCGGTGCCATGCGTTCCATTTCTACTGCTATCGCCTGTGCTTCAAAACCACCGATCACGATGGGTAATCTTCGCGGTCCGTCGATCTCTCCCAATACCACAGCATAATTATGCGATTGGGTCACAGAGTGCGATAACGCCACGATTTCTAATTCGATTTTTTGCATAACTATATTTGCTCTAAAAATAAGCCTTTTTTACAATAATGGCATTTTGAGGAAGACTAATGGGTCCCCTTCAGTTTTTTTATCGATTGGATCAGTCGAGGAACTACCTCAAACAAATCTCCGCAAACTCCATAATCCGCAGCCTTAAAAAATGGTGCTTCAGGGTCTTTATTGATCACTACTATTACTTTACTATTATTGACTCCTGCGAGATGCTGGATCGCTCCGGATATACCTATGGCTATATATAGATTGGGGCGTATAGCTATCCCCGTCTGACCTACATGCTCGTGATGAGGTCTCCAATCCGCATCAGCTACCGGTCTAGAACATGCAGTTGTGGCTCCGAGCACCTCCGCCAGTTCTTCTATGATTCCCCAGTTTTCCGGACCTTTTAGTCCACGTCCGGCACTCACCACGCGTTCCGCTTCGGGCAATGGTACTGTCCCTGTCTGAGTAGATCGGTCGATAACCCTTAGCCCGGAAGCTGCGAGTTGAGGTTCAAAACTTGATGCCTCAACAGCACTACCCAACTCCTCGGGTGCCAGCGTATTGCTCATCAAGGAAATGATTTTGTGATCGGACAACAACTCTACCTTAGCTATAGCCTTGCCCGAAAAAACGAGTTTGGGTACTACAAATCCCTGACTGATATCCGGCAATCCATTAGCACCTGAGACCAATCCCGCTTCCAACTTGACCGCAAGTCTCCCTGCTAGGGTTTTACCCGTAGAGGAGTGGAGCAGTATCAGCACTTGACCTTCATAAGCACTGTATGCTTGTGCAATAGCCGACGTATAGAGTTGTCCGTCAAAAGCCTTGAGGGCTTCGTGCTGTATGCACACGACTCTATCTGCACCATAGACTCCTAAGACACGCGCACTCGATACGTCCGAGCCGATGACCAGACAAGTACAACTCTGCTCCAATTGATCGGCCAATCTCTTTGCATAGCTCACGGCTTCAAAATCCGCTTTTTTAAATGCGCTATTCTTCGATTCTATAAAAACAATGACTGACATAAAGTTATTTTTTAAGTGAATTTCAGTTGGGTCGATTATATTACTTTAGCTTCTTCGTGGAGCAATCGCACGAGATGATCCATATCTTCAGGGTCCACCATCGTCACTCCGGTTTTTTCTTGAGGAAGTTCAAACAATTGGATCTTAGTGCGTAGCGGACTATCCACAGCATCCAGTACATCGATTGGCTTTCGTTTTGCCATCATGATACCTCGCATATTGGGTATGCGCTGCTGAGCCAAATCTTTAGAAGCAGAAATCACCAAGGGCAATTCCATCTCGGCAGTCTCCGTACCACCTTCGATCTCTCGCCTTACCGTAGCCTTACTATCCTGTACATCTATTTTGTTAACAAAAGATGCAAATGGCCAATCGAGCAATTCAGCAACCATTGCAGCTACTTCAGCACCGTTATAGTCGATAGTTTCCTTGCCCAAGAACAATAAGGAGATACCCTCTTTACGCACGGCATCAGCGATTTGATGCGCCACCTTTAAAGCATCATCCGGTGCAGTATCATATCGAAGTGCTCGATCTGCTCCGATGGCCAAAGCTTTGCGGATAATAGCTTCATTTTCCTTACCACCTACATGAATGATTATCACCTCTGAACCCACTCCGGACTCTTTTAATTCCAGAGCACGGACGAGAGCATACCATTCATCATAGGGATTCATAATAAAAGAAACTCCCTCCGTATCAAATTCCGTCATATTGTTTTTAAAAGATATCCTGCTTGTCGTCTCCGGAGTCTTACTTATGCAAACGCCTATTTTCATAATTACATTTTTTATTACTAAATTTATCATCAAACGCAATAGCCAATGGCACCTTTAGCCCAAAAGGAGCATCGTCTTACGATAGACAACACAAATATAGAGCTATCTATTAAGCAAACCAATTATGAAGCATATGGTTTTTTAAATTGCCTTACTTAAATCAAAGAAAAAACATATTTAATTTGGGCGTGCCCCTATCGGGTCGGGCTATTCAGGGGTACGCCGATGGCTCCCGTCCTCCCCTCGTCGTGCCTCCTCCTTTCGGACCGTTCGTACCTCACGCCCTTACTATCCCTCACGCACTACACACGATGCTTGCATAGCCGCTCCGACTCAAGTACTTGATAGTAAAGTGTATAACTCAAGTTTCGGTAGTCAAAATCAATGGGTCGAGGTTTACATAAATCACTCTCCGGATAGCTTGATAGAAACGCTGAGGCTTAGAGGACCATGACCAGCTACACCAAGACCTACTTTACAAAGTTCAAGTCTCGAGTCAAAGAATTTTTGATAAGCGAATCCAGCGAATTGGCAGGTAGGAATAGATCTTTGACTTCGACAAAATTACGCGAAGTAAATAAGCCCAAACCCTCTGACAGATTACTGTAATTCGGGATATTATCTTCAGCTCCTGTGATACCTTGATTGGCCTTGAGTACATCCCTAAAAGCCTTCAAATCAGGACCGGCTGCAGTCACTTTGAGGTCTATCCCCGCTATGCGTCGTACGATCAAAGGATTGGCATCAAAAGATCCCGCCATAAAAGAGAAAAAATCAATACCATCCAATTGGACATTAGTAGATTTCGGTGATTCGGATATGGCCAACCACTCGACTACTTTTTCGTTCGTCTCATTATTGTCAGTGCGACGCTCTGTGACTCGAATTGTAAACAAAAAATCAAATATTTTTGCATTTTGGGGCTCATCTCTCAAACTCAAAAAAGTAGGAATACTCGGGTCAAATGAAATAAAGTCCGAAAACTGATTAGGTGCCGAAAGTACCATATCTCCGACGATTTTGGTTTGGGCAGTTACCAAAGGTAATCCTCCACCGCGATCGATTTCCAACACATAAGTATGGTTAGGATTCAGATCAATCTGATCTCCTTGTAATTTATAGAGATAATTGGGCGCTGAAACAAAAACCCCTTCCTCACGGTATATGCCCTCATCCTCTCCTTTTACCCTCACCAAATCATATTGCTGCTCATTTCCGGAACCATCGATGTCGATCAAACGCACCGTAGTCGTCTCCGGATAGTAGAGTTTATCCGGATCTTTGGCCAGTTGAAAAGCATCCACTCCCGGCTCGGCAAAGGCCCGCTCCAAACGGATATAATGATTGGCATCGGATTTGGACAAGATACCGTGTACTACCGGAATGTCCTTAAATGGTGCATTGACCTCAAAATCATTGTTACATGATAGGGACACGATGAGTAAAAAGAGTATAGATAACAATCCTTTATAGCTGTGCAAATTCTTCATTTTTTTATATTGTTGCTGCGATAATAAGGAATAATTTCAGAATGCGTTTAATTTTACGAACATTATTAACAATATTGATTTTTTTCTATGTCCACTCAAACCAACAAATCAGTCAAGCGAGTTACCACACATACGCTTCAAGCGATGAAGCAAAGTGGTGAAAAGATAACGATGCTGACAGCCTATGATTATTCGATGGCAAAAATAATTGATGCAGCGGGAATTGATGTCATTTTGGTAGGAGATTCTGCATCCAACGTCATGGCAGGACACGAAACCACACTACCCATCACACTCGACCAGATGATCTATCACGCATCGAGTGTCATCCGAGGCATCAAAAGATGTCTGGTAGTAGCTGATCTACCTTTTGGATCTTACCAAGGCAATTCGCGGAAAGCGCTAGAGTCTGCCATCCGCATTATGAAAGAATCCGGAGCCCATGCCGTCAAGCTCGAAGGAGGACGCCAGATAGAAGAATCCATCTCACGCATCCTCTCCGCCGGCATACCGGTGATGGGTCATTTAGGTCTTATACCTCAGTCGATCTACCAATTTGGCACATATACCGTTCGAGCCAAAGAAGAGGCGGAAGCCGATACACTCAAACAAGACGCCAAGTTGCTCCAAGAGTTGGGCTGCTTTTCCATCGTACTGGAAAAAATACCCTCCGAACTCGCTCGAGAAGTTTCCGAGTCTCTACGCATACCCACCATCGGTATTGGTGGAGGACCTTTCTGTGATGGTCAAGTCCTCGTAACACATGATCTGCTCGGAATCACTAAAGAGTTCAATCCTAGATTTTTGCGTAGATATATGAGTCTCTATGATGACATCAAGTCTGCCGTTGGTGATTATATAAAGGATGTCAAAAGCCTTGATTTTCCTAATGAAAAAGAGAAGTATTGATGAAGCGTATCGCTCTGCTTATCGGTGTAGTCATGCTCGTGGGTGGCTCCATCGCTTACAGATATTATCTCAAGATTTGGGGGCCAAACGTAGCCGATCATCAAGATCAATTTACACTCACCATACCCAAAGATGCCTCATTTGGCCAAGTCCTCGACTCGCTCCATCAAAACCGTATCCTAGTCGATACGAGTAGCTTCGTCTGGCTATCAAAAAAGATGAAATACGGTTTTGGTATCCGACCCAAATCCGGTCGATATATCATACCAAAATCCTGGAGCAACAGGCAGCTGATCTCCATGTTGCGTAGAGGAGATCAATCACAAGTCAAGATCACTATTAGACCGGTCCAAGACCTAGAAGATATCGCTGGCATGGTAGGCAAAAAACTGGAGCCGGACTCCCTCGCCCTCATCCGAGTACTACGTCCGAAATCTTCTAGCGTCATCGATTCCTTGAGCTCGATCATCATACCCAATACCTACAAATTTTTTTGGAGTACAACCGCTCAAGAGTTTATACAACGCATGGTCAGAGAAAGTGAAACTTTCTGGTCATCCAATCATCGGGATGCACTAGCCAAAAAACTAGGTATGAGCAGACTCGAAGTCTATACACTAGCCTCTATCGTCCAACGCGAAACCAATTACGAACCCGAAAAAAAACGTATAGCCGGAGTCTATCTCAACCGTCTAGATCGAGGCATAGCCCTGCAGGCCGATCCTACCATTATCTTTGCTATGGATAAGCCCAATATCCGACGTGTACTGACCAAATATCTCCAAGTGGACTCACCATACAATACCTATAAATATCCGGGGCTACCCCCGGGACCTATCGGACTGGCAAGCATCAGCAGTATAGACGCAGTACTCCATGCAGAAGATCATGAGTATATCTTTTTTTGTGCCCGACCGGACAATACCGGACAGCATGCTTTCGCCGAAACACTCCGACAGCATAACCGTCACGCTAGAAAATTTCAACAATGGCTAGACACTCGAGGGATTAAAAAATGATATAGAGCGCATAAATTACGCCTCAGGCCTTACTATTGTAGAGGTTAAAATTTTCTTAATGCATATTAAATTAAAATCTTAGTAAAGTATTTTCGTTATTTTTGGACAGAAAACCATTAGAAAATCAAAATGAGAACAAGCAAATAGCGCTAGGACAACAATATCAAATACTAGCCAAGGAACCTGACAAGTCACCCATTGTAGCACCTAAGCCTAACAAAAATAATATCTAGATAATGATCAAAGCACTAAAAACATTTTTGCCCGTCATAGCTGCATCGCTACTATCCGCTTTTGCGGCCGTCATCATATATCGACAAGTAGAACAACCCAAAGAAATCATCATACAGCGAGAGCAGGTCCCGCCGGAAGCTTTTGATCGCAAGGTGAGTTACAAGAGTTCAACTCCATCAACCTCCAAAAGAAATACAATAGTAGATCAAAATTTTGTTCGAGCTTCGCAAGAAGCAACCCCGGGAGTAGTCTTTATCAATACGCGACAGCTTATCCAG
This sequence comes from Bacteroidota bacterium, assembly GCA_024277695.1. GTDB lineage: Bacteria > Bacteroidota > Bacteroidia > Chitinophagales > Saprospiraceae > JAJRUR01. The sequence goes on from JAJRUR010000091.1 coordinate 6,080, forward strand.
CGTGATTTTTTTGGAGGAAATTCCTACGGTACATCTTCGGGTTCCGGAGTCATTATCTCCCCTAATGGTTATATAGTCACCAACAACCACGTCATCGAAAATGGAGAAAAAATATCCGTCACGCTCAATGACAATCGAGAGTACGACGCCAAAATCATCGGTACAGATCCTACGACCGATATCGCCTTGCTCAAGATAGAGGAGGAAAATTTGCCGCACCTACTATTTGGCAACTCTGATTCGCTTCAAGTAGGCGAATGGGTCCTCGCCATCGGTAGCCCCTTTAGATTGCAATCTACGGTAACAGCCGGGATCGTTTCTGCCAAAGCCCGCAATATCAACATCCTCGAAAACCAACAGTACGGTATCGAGTCCTTTATCCAAACAGATGCAGCCGTCAACCCCGGCAATAGCGGTGGTGCCCTAGTCAATATACAAGGAGACCTCATAGGAGTCAATACAGCTATCATCACCCAAACCGGCAAATACGAGGGATATTCCTTCGCTGTACCATCCAATTTGGTGCAGAAAATAATACGAGACCTCAAAGACTACGGCTCCGTACAGCGCGGTCTTCTAGGTATCAATATCTCCAATGTAGATGCCAGTATAGCCGAAGAGCTCGATTTGCCCAATGTCGAAGGCATCCTCATATCCAATATCAATCCCGGATCTGCTGCTGCCGAATCCGGACTCAAAATGGGAGATGTCATCATACGTATCAATAATAGTAAGGTCGCTTCCATACCCGAACTTCAAGAACTCATCGCACGATTTAGACCCGGCGATCAAGTCGAAGTAGGTTATTTTAGAAATGGTAAGTACAATATTAAGCAAGTCACTCTCAAAAATTATATCAACACTACAGATCTGCTGAGTACACGTATGATGCATGGTGGCTCTTGGGATGATCTGGGTATGGAGGCACGAGACCTAACCCGAGCAGAAATGTATCGATTAGAGACCAAAGGCGTACGCGTCGAAAGTATTACACGCAACAGCAAACTCCACCGAACGAATATGGAAGCGGGATTTATTATCACCAAAGTCAACAAAAACCCCATCTCCAATGTGGATGAACTCGCTCAAGCTATAGACGAAGCTCGACATGAAGTCATCTTTGAGGGCTTTTACGAACAACACGACGGAGCTTACTGGTACACATTTAAAAAATAATTAAGGATAGCATCCGCTTCGGAAGTAAAAACCGCCATTTTTATAGCTACTGCTACGCCTTACCCCTAAGACCACTTAGCGACAATTCACATCCGGTGGTAGGATTACAGTTATGTCATATACGAGGCTGTTTTTCACCAAAAAAAATCATACCTTGCTCTACTTTTAAGCAGATACTATGAACAAAGAACAACTAGAATTTAATACCAATGATGATGCGATGCGATTAAAGCTATCTGAGCTGAGACGAAAAATGGATATCATCGAGTTGGGAGGTGGAAAAAAACGACTACAAAAACAAAGAGATAAAGGCAAAATGACTGCACGAGAGCGTATAGAATACTTAATCGATAAGCAGAGTAGCTTTATGGAGTTGGGAGCATTTGCAGCGTATGGTATGTATGCAGCGTATGGAGGGTGTGCTGCCGCGGGTGTGCTTATAGGCTTGGGCTATGTATCCGGAAGATTATGCGTAATCGTCGCCAATGACGCTTCTGTCAAAGCGGGAGCATGGTTTCCTATGACAGCCAAAAAAAACCTGCGTGCTCAAGAGATAGCTATGGAAAATCACCTGCCGATCATCTATCTGGTAGATAGTGCCGGAGTATTTCTGCCGATGCAGGATGAAATTTTTCCCGACAAGGAACACTTTGGACGTATGTTTCGCAATAATGCCCGTATGAGTAGCATGGGCATACCACAGATTGCAGCCATCATGGGTAGTTGTGTGGCCGGAGGTGCTTATCTGCCGATTATGTCCGACGAAGCACTCATCGTCGAAGGTACGGGATCTATATTTTTGGCCGGTCCATACTTGGTCAAAGCTGCTATCGGAGAAGTAACGGACAAAGAAACGCTAGGCGGAGCTCGTACACAGTCGGATATCTCAGGTGTAACCGACTATCGGATGAAAAATGATGCAGAATGTCTCGATACTATCCGAGATTTGGTGGACAAAATGGGTCACCGTCCTACAGCCGGATTTGACAGAATTCAAGCCAAAAGTCCCAAAAATGATCTTGAAGACATTTATGGAATCTTCCCCGATCAATTACACAAACCATATAATAGCAAGGCACTCATACGGAGTTTGGTAGATGACTCCAAAATAACAGAATACAAGGCCGGCTATGGTAAGACGATCATCTGTGCTTATGCGCGCATAGACGGATGGTCTGTAGGTA
>JAJRUR010000092.1 GCA_024277695.1 Bacteroidota bacterium
CTCCACCGCGTATTCCATAGCAATGGGCAGCTATTCTGCTTTTTTAAGCCTACACACCGCTCGTCTATTCCCAAGGTATAGGGCATATATAATGCTATGACGCGCATCAGCCTATATACCGTTCAGACACTATATCCTACCGTTCTTCCGCTATTATCTACCAATCATACAAAGATAGAGTCATCCTAGAGTAGTTTTGCATATCTTTAGATTTTTTAAATAAAGTCGAGATTGGGAACAAACATTGAACGACAGTCTCGTATACATTTGGTAGAAGTTGGCAAAATAATATGTTGTACTTGATTCTGACATCATCGCTTACAAAGCACAACATCATAAGCATTATATTACTGGTCACCTTCTCTGTCAGTTTACTTGGCCAATCAAATCTAGTTAAGCATTATAAAACAGAAGATGGTCTCAGCAATAGACGTGTCATCGATATGGCCAAAGATGAGCAAGGCTATCTTTGGCTCTGCATCGAGTCGGACATTAGTCTCTTTGATGGCTATTCTTTTACACCTTTCCACCAAATATTTTCTAAACAAAACCAAAGACAGTCATGCCGCAAAATCTTAGTCCAAGATGATGTACTCCTCGTCCAATCCTACGATAAGGAGCTTCAGTTGGATGCCTTTGGACTAAAAACCGGCACACATCAATCGATCGACTTGAGAAAAACTTTTGATGGATTGAGCAATATCAAAGAACAAAAAGCTAAGGAGCAGTGGTTCGTAACGGGATTGAGCCGTGAAGGTATCGAGGTCTATAGTTTTGACTTCGCTAAGTTACTATTCAAACATCGCTTCACTATCCCACAGAAACTGCTATCCTCCACCCGATTTGTATTTCATACCTCACAGGAGGGCAATTATTTCTTTTTATTTGATAACTATGAGTGGATGGAGCTAAGTCCTTCGGGCAAAATGCTCCATCGCAACAGACTCCTACTACCCAAATCCATCCAAACTGCACCACAACAACTGTATATCGATCGTCAAGATAGGATATGGGTCGGTCTAGAGTACTCCGATCGATTATTTGAGATGGACAAATCATCAAATAGTATCAAAGCTGTTCGCGATGTAGTCATCGATGCCGATGAAATCATTTTTTGCGAAGACGATCAAGCCGGACTATTTATCATCAGTAACAAAACAAAGAACTCCAGGTACGCATACAGCGTCCATCCGGATGGAAAGATTACGCCCAATAATGAGATGCTCAAGATCAACAATAATATTACAAATATTATAGGATCGGATTTTTCCAAATTTTTTTGGATTTCTTCTTTCGAAGGCCTTTTCAGAATAAAATTAAAATCTCCCTTTATCCGTTCGATCTACAAAATAGAAAATCCAAAATCTCTATTGGGAGGTAATATTGTTAGAGGGATAGATCTCAACAGTGTGGATAAAAAAATATATTTTACATTGGAGCGGCACTCTCTACCACAAAAATTTGATCCATATGCTTCTGAGCCCGATATCCAACAAATTAATTTTATAAATTCAAGCTCGTACCTATGCAATTATAACCTCCAAATAGACCAAAATACCTTATGGCGTATAGGATGTGATGACCGCAGAGTCGGCCGCATAGAATCCTACAATTTAGAATCAAATGCCTATCAAGTACGCACATACCCCCTGAGGTTTTATGCTTTTAGCATCACAGCGGATAAAATATACATTTCCGGCACCAACAAAAAAAATCAAGGGGCACTGGTCGTCTATGATAAAAATAAGAAGAATATAAAGCCATTAATAGTCCAAGGGTATAATCCATTAAAAGATAAGGAGCTCACGCCGAATTATATCCTGGCTGATAAAAATAAAATATGGGTCTGCACCAATCAAGGATTATATAGTTATGATCTTAAAACTCAGAAATATCATGCACTGGACGATAATCCAAAACTAAATAATCTACACATCATCAATCTCCTGATACGTGGAGATAATTTTTATATCTGTACTAGAAATAAAGGTCTGGTCATATATAATAATCGATCCCGACATGTAGCCTCTTATGATGAGTCCAATGGTTTGTCCAATAGTTCCGTAGCTGCTGTACATATCGATCAAAAAAACAATATTTGGATAGCTACCTTTAATGGGCTCAATGTAGTCAAGCCTAATGGGACAATAGGTCAGTTTTTTGAAAAAGACGGTTTGCCCAATAATGAATTTAATCGCTATGCAGTTACTGCACTGGACTCAACAAAACTCTATTTTGGTACACTTAACGGAATAGCGAGCATTGATCTAAAAAAATATAATAAAAGCACATCAGGGCCATTGCGCTTAAACCAAGTAACAGAGATCACTTCCAAGAACCATCGCATCGTAACCAACCTACGGTGGCAAACGGACAAAAAGTTGACTATCCAGTCTCAATCCAAAACACTGAAGTTTAATTTTAGCAATCTGGATCTAGCCCATTCTGATGACATCAGCTACTGGGTCAGGATACCCGGATATCAAGACGAGTGGACTCCTCTGGGAAATAAAAATGAGTTTGAGATGACAAAACTCAAACAAGGAGACTACAGCATTCAGATCAAAACTGCTACCTCCTTAGGACTAGAGCCCACCACTTTTCTATCAAAGGACTTTTCGATTACGACCCCATTCTATAAGAGAACTTCTTCATTATTGACCTTAGGCATATTGGGGTTGTTCGGAGTCTTCTCTTTAATATTTCACTATCGCGTAAATCAAATAAAAAAGCGCGAAGAAGAACGCCGTAAGACTAACGAACGTTTTTCAGAATTAGAGCTGCAGGCTTTGAGGTCACAGATGAATCCGCATTTTATATTTAATGCACTAGGATCGATACAGTACTTTATCCAAACTGCGGATACGGATGCTGCTGATGCCTATCTGACCAAATTTGCTCAGTTGATGCGTAAGTACCTCGACGCTTCCAAAGAAAAATTTATTACACTCCAAGAAGAGACAGAGTTAATCACTCTCTACATCGATATCGAACGACTGCGATTGGACGAATCTTTTGACTATGAGATCAATATAGACGATGATATAGCTGCTGCAAGTGTTTTGATACCCTCTATGCTCATACAACCTTTTGTAGAAAATGCCATCGTTCATGGTCTGTCCGGTCTGCAAAACAAAAGAGGACTTCTAAAAATTGAGGCACACTACCAAGAAGACAGTTCCATTATAATCATCATAGATGACAATGGCGTAGGACGGAAACATTCTACTCAGACCAAAATGGCCATGGGCAAGCGTCATAAGTCTCGGGGTCTTCATATAGCCCGGGACAGAATAAATACACTCAACCGAATGGGAAAAACAAATATCCAACTAGAAATTATAGACAAAGAATCTAACACAAAAGAACCACTGGGCACTACCGTTGTTATAAAAATAAAACACAAAAATCATGACCCATTACAAAGCCATACTTATAGATGACGAAAAAAAACTGCTGGAAGTACTCAAAATAAAAATTACAAAATGCTGTCCGGATATTCGTATAGTCGGCCAAGCTGCCAATGCAGAAGATGGATATCGCTTGATCAAAAACCTAGAGCCCGATATCGTCTTTTTAGATATTGGGATGCCCGAAGAATCCGGATTTGATATGCTCCAACGCTTTGACCAAATTGACTTCGAAATTATCTTTGTCACCGGATATAATGATTATGCACTCAAAGCAATCCAGTACTGCGCCATAGGATATATACTCAAACCCGTCAACTCCGAAGAACTCAAACAAGCAATCCGGAATGCTATATCCAGAATAAAATCAAAAATATCGAAAACGCAATTCCGCCACTTTTTTGAACTACTGAATAATCCGGAATCATCACAAAAAAAATTTGGTATCCCCACTATCGACGGCATCGAATTTGTAAAAATAAACGAAATCATACATTGCGAGACACGTGATCGACATACAAAAGTATTTTTGGAAGATAAGTCATTTATAGAGAGCACCTACAAACTCCATCAATTCCAAAAATTATTAGCCGAACACAATTTTTTTATGCCCCACAAATCTCACTTGGTCAATCTCCATCAAATACTAAAATACGATAAAGAGGGTATCTTGATTATGACCGATGGCACTATGATACCATTGTCCAGAAGAAAAAAATTACTATTCTTACAATCCATGGAGAGGCTTAGGTAGTATGCGAGCATTAAAAAAATATTTTTACTCAAGTTTCGGAAGTTAAAATCAATGGATTGAGCTTAGATAAATCCACTTTCTTAAAAAAAATGATATGGATTGCACTGAAAAATATTTATTTGAGTGGATAGCTTGATAGAAACGGTGAACAGGTCGCCCCGCTGGGGCTACTACAAACCGTTTGCTCCTCTAGAGCAGATGACAAAATAGCTTAATGCAAAAAAGCCCCAGCGGGGCGACCTGATTGTAGAATAAACAGAATAAAGAAACAAAAGCCCCAGCGGGGCGACCTGTATAATATGGCAAACACATACACACAAATATATTTCAGGAATAATACGTAACCCAATCAAAAATTATTATTCAGATTTGGATAAGGTTACACGAGCCTAGGACAGTTTTTATGCGTAGTCTGACGGAAAACCCCTTAAAAACTTGTTGAGTTTGTCAAAAAGATTCTGAAGTTATTTGTATATTGCATGGAGATATGTTTTTTTGCTCATACCTACAATATACAGAATTTCAGTTAATTATAGCTTACACAACTTCCTTTTATTCTATTTTGTGACTACCGAAACTTGAGTATAATTATTACTAATAGACTCTACATCTTAATAAAAGTTCAGCTATATCATTTTCGCATGTTGAAGTCTAGCGTTTTGTTGGTTTTTGATACGGTTAAGCTTGTACATAGATCAGTTTTTTCTCTTTATAATACTCCAAATCCGTAAACGTACTCAGTACCAGTTCTTCATAATACGCCCGCTTAGGCAATAGCCTTAGTTCATCCCGCAGATCGCCACCCTTAAAGGCAAGCAGTCCATTCGGGAGTGCATTTTTTTGATTTTTTGTATCAATGAGAGCTTGTGACCAATCCCACAGACGATCCAAGCGCGTTACTGCACGAGCCAACACAAAATCAAATTTTTCCTTGAGTTGTGTAGAGTGGGTATGTACTGCTTGTACATTGGTCAGTCCCAGTTCGCTTACTATGTTTTGTACGACCTCTATCTTTTTCCGACGTGCATCGATCAACTTAAAATGACTGTCCGGAAAAATAATCGCCAGAGGCAGTCCGGGTAGTCCACCTCCTGTCCCTAAGTCCAAAAGCCGAGTATTGGGCACAAAGTTTATGTGATGACTCAACAAGAGTGCATGAAGTATATGATGGGATGCAATATGATCGATATCCTTTCTGGATACTATATTGATACGATCATTCCATTGCTGATATTGACAACTCAAACTGTACAGTTGATCGAGTTGAGCTGCCGGCAACTCGTCAAAACTTTTTGCAATTAGATCAAAATCTACCATTGGTTCTTTTTTCTGAATAAAGAATATACACTCAGTATGGGATAGTAAAAAGCCTGTAATATATCCAAAATCGGAACATAGTATAAAAGTGCATTTTCGCCTAAGCGAAAGAGTCCCGACCGCACCGTGATCATCATAATCGCCATCCGGATAGTCCAGATAGCCAGCACCCAAAATGGCAGATACAGCAGCAAATATACTCCCAGCAGATAAAACAAAAACTGACTGACGGGATACATACTCAGTAGAATAATATCGATCCATCGATAGTGAGGACTTGTAGATATGTGTCTCGACTTTTGACGGAGAAAACTGATCCATCGATCACTGCCTGTCGTATAGACAAAACTATCCGGATGGAGACAAACATCTATCTTACTTTGACCGGCTATCTGCTGTATAAATAAGTCATCGTCTCCACCGGTTATATGTTTGTGATCATCAAAACCCCCGGCCCTGTCAAATAATGACCGGCGATACAGCAAGTTTCTCCCCACTGCCATGTATGCACGTCCCATAATAGCCCAGGCAAGATACTGAATCCCCACAAAAAATGTATCCCAACGCTGAAACGCGTTGAGCAAACCGGAGGTCTTTTTGCTCGGGCTATAGCCTATGACTACATCTGTATGATCATCCATCACTGACTGCATAGTACGCATCCACTGTGCACTCGCAGGCCTACAGTCTGCATCCGTCAGCAATAGATAGTCCGACTCCGCCATCCGGATACCCCGAGATAGTGCCGATTTCTTTCCAAGGCTTGTTTTTTTATGCCGCAGTACTTTTATTGCACGTTCCGAATATTTCTTTTTAAAGGCTTGAAGCCAAGAGATCGTCTCATCTTCTGACTCGTCATCTACCACAATCAACTCAAAATCAGTATAATTTTGATCGAGTATATATATTAAGTTTTGCTGTAAGGATTGGAGATTATTCCTTGACGCTATGATGACCGAAATAGCTATGTTGTGCGGTGTATGTCCGGAATCATAATTATCTTGACTTCGTCCCAATGCCCGAGTCAATACAAACCAGTATACTATGGTACAAAGGGCAAAAAATATATAAATATAGATCAAGTACAGTAGTATAATGCTTATAAATTGTGCTTTTTCCACTCCGGATAATCTCTCTTCAACCAAGTAAGATGCTCATAAGCCTCCCGCGCCAATAAGCCCTGAATTATGTCATCGTGTGCGATGAAGGGAAACCTCTCAGTAGTCAAATATTTACGAAAAAATTCTTCTTTATCTAGAATAACCAAAGAGTCCAAAAATTGATTCTTCCTAATAACATCCATGACGAACCGAGGGTCGGGGTTTTCCATAAAGTCCAAATAATCTGCATACCATTTTTCAGCACTATCTATGATATGCAATAAGATCGTTTGGAGATCATCCGTCTGCTCTAAAATTTCTAGAGTAGCATCCCTTAATTTTGGAAAGAAAAAATACTTATTAAACATATTCAGGCGGAACTCTTCGTTAAATATTTCTTGCAACTCAAAAAAAAGCCAACTCAATTGATGAGCATTCGGTGTGATCACCTGAATAGATTGCTTTACATGCTGTCTTTTGCGCTTATCTATAATCAGCCCGACATCGGCAAATATTTTATGCGCATCAGGGTATTGAGCTCGCTTGACTTTGAGTTTTAGTGCTTCGAGTTGTTTCTTATCCATAAATAGTATTCAATTTTGATTATTATAATTCTTTTTATCTAATGACATCAGACATAATCATCACCGAATTGTTTTGCCACCTCATTTCTTATTTGTTTGATTTCTTGCTCACTGTCCATCGGGTAGATTAGGATCGCTTTTTCGCTCTCGACGATACAATAATTATCCAGACCTTTTACGATAATGGCTTTGCCGGAAGTGGACCGAATAAGACAGTTATTCGTTTCTCGCAAGAGATATTTGTCGGCTTGGATGACATTCGTTTGGTCAGCTGCTTTGAGGTATCCATACAGGGCCCTCCAATTACCAATATCCGACCAACCAAAATCACCCGGGATAGTATAAACGTCCGAGGCTCGCTCCATGATCATATAGTCCACCGAAATACTTTCGAGTTTTGGATAGTTGATCCTCAGATCACTCGACGAAATAGTCCCCGAGTCATCGATATAGATGTTTTTTAAAATCGCATACATCTCCGGGCCTAATTTTTTGAACAAGTCAATAAAATATGCTGCTTTCCACATAAAAATACCACTATTCCACAAATAATCTCCCGATAGGAGATATTGCTCGGCTACGGATTTTTGCGGTTTTTCTTTGAAGCTAACTACCTCATAAGGTGATGTGTCTGCCTTTAGATAGTGGATATAACCATAACCTGTATGGGGCTCAGTAGCTTGGATACCCAAGGTAACTATGCCGTCGTGCGCATCTAAAAATTCTACTCCCTGACGCAAGCGATCTACAAAGCGATCTACTAACTCTATAGTATGATCTGCAGGAGTAAATATAAGCGTAGCCTCAGGATCTAAGCGATGAGCAACCAAGGTGCCCAGCAATGTAGCCGGAGCAGTATTGCGCATACATGGCTCAGCGATAATCTGATGAGGAGCTAACTCCGGCAAATGTTCGGCAGTAAGCTCTACATAAGCCTCACTCGTAATAACAAAAATATGGCTAGCCGGCACCAACTTACGAAAACGATCGTAGGTGGACTGAATCAAAGAGCGGTCTTTGTCTATCAACCTATGAAATTGTTTGGGGTGACCCGAATGGCTCGCAGGCCAAAACCTAGAGCCTATACCACCTGCCATAATATATATGTATGTAGAATTTTTTTTCTTGTTCATATTTTTTACACGCTTCTTGGATCCACTTGGTTTTAAAAAACGTCAAAGCTAAGTAATAGTTTTTGGATGGAGCATGTCCGATACACATTAAATCCCCAAGGATATCCATCCCGAACATCTTGTAAAATATTTCTCGGAAGTGTCTCTACATCTCTACAAACAAGCAAAACCGCAAAACAATTCCTTTTTGCTCTTCTCAGCGCTAAATTCCTATATTTGTGAAAAAAAATTCTACTTATTTGAAAAGATGAAAGTACAGAATCTTTTAGTGCTGCTATTGATCTGGAGTCTATCGAGTTTTGTGACCGCACAGCGTGATGTATCTCGGATAGAGATTTCTTTGCTCAGCTGTGGACCCGGAGATGACATGTATTCTATTTTTGGGCATAGCGCCCTACGTGTACGCAATCGTGCCACCGGACAGGATCTGGTGTACAATTGGGGCTTATTTGATTTTGATGATCCCGGATTTTATACCAATTTTTTGATGGGAAAGCTCAACTACAAACTCGGTGTGCAGAGATTTGACAGCTTTATCCGATCTTACGAACGCCAAAAGCGTACGGTTGTCGAGCAGGAAATACAGATTTGGGACGATCAGAAAAGTCGATTGTTGGACTTACTGGATGAGAACTATAAACCCCAAAATCGTTACTATTTGTATGATTTCTTTTTTGATAATTGCTCTACACGCATCCGCGATCTGTTGGTAGATCGTATCGGACTAAAAATGCTGACCAGAGGGGTTACTCCGGCAAAAAGTTTTAGAGACGGCTTACATGCCTTCAATGATCGGATGCCTTGGGCACAGTTTGGAATGGACCTGCTCGTAGGTGCCCGTGCCGATCAAAGGATGTCTGAACAAAATCAAATGTTTTTGCCGCAGTATCTTCAAGAAAACTTGACTAGATATATCATTCGAAAAAAAAGATCCACCCATCGGCTGCTCGGATCTAAAAACACACATCTCAATTTTGATGACTTACGTCAAGGCAAAGCACTACCTTGGCCACTAATCATCTTTAGTTTATTATTTTTCAGCATATTAGCGATACAACTTTTTGTCCGATCCAAGGAGCTGCACCGCCGGATGGATATCGTACTATTTTCTATTTTGGGCTTAGTCGGTCTCCTATTGAGTTTTATGTGGTGGGGCACAGATCATTATTCGACCAAAAATAATTATAATCTCCTGTGGGCAAATCCCCTGTACCTGCTTCTGATATATCCTCTCATCCGTAAGTACCATCTTCGATGGGTCTATATATTCATTTTGATCAGTACCGTACTATTGATTGTAGGCTGGAAATGGTTGCCCCAAGATCTCCACGTAGCCAGCTTACCGATTATCGGTATCGTAGCCTTGCGCGCCTTGTACAATATCAAACACTCCAAAAGTAGGATACGAATGGGACAAAACTGATACGAACCAATCGCTCTCTACTGTATGTATCTACCCCGCCGGATCAGAGTCCCTTCGGTAATCTTCTTGTATTATCTTTCGTGTAGGATAAGCAAATGATACGGACTCACTTTCGGCCAATTTTAGGATCTGCATCAGAATTTGCTCTTTGACGCGAAGTTCGTCTGCCCAACCGGGTACATCGAGGTAGCATCTAAAAAAGATATTGAGCGAAGACTCTCCAAGACTATTCAGATGTACATAATAGTCTTGATTTTTTGTAGCCGGATGTGCACGGATGATACCCTTGAGCCCTTCGACAAATCTGCTTATCTGTTCGTGCGTGGTATCGTATTCGATCGTCAGCGTTTCTGACATCAGGCGTACTGCACGTACACCTTTATTGACGATCGAAGCACC
>JAJRUR010000093.1 GCA_024277695.1 Bacteroidota bacterium
CGACAAAATTATTATTACTTACTGATGATAACGTGTCCGAAGTACAGTATAAAGAAAAAAGAAAATCAAAAATCCACCAGAAGCAAATACGTCCATCAGATATGATGGATGTTAAAGGTTGGAAAGCCGCCGGAAATAAACTCAGTGATGTAAAAATCAGTTCCGTAAAACTCCTGAAAGATATGCGTCTATTTACGGATAATCATAAATCTAAGACAATAAAGGAAGATAATCAATTGAAGATAGGGCAGACGATAGATTTTGAGATCACAAACCAAGGAGACCTATTTGGTGACGCTAAATAATGTTCTGTTGAGGGATAGCAATTATTGGCGGTACATCATCTCGAGGCTGAGAGTTATGTGGTAATCTTACTAAATGGTCATTATATCTTTTTCTTTGGCAGCGATCAATTCATCTACTTTTTGACCATATTCTTTGATGAGTTTTTCGACATCGTCTTCACGACGTTTGCCCTCGTCTTCCGGATAACCATCTTTGACTGATTTTTTGATAAAGTCCATCATTTTGTGACGGGCATTGCGTATGCTGATTTTGGCTTCTTCACCGAGGTGTTTGGATTGTTTGACGAGATCTTTTCTGCGATCTTCGGTCAAAGGTGGGATACTGATACGAATCATCTCACCATCGTTTTGAGGAGTGAGTCCTAAATTAGCTCCAAAGATAGCCCGTTCTACATCGGCAATGATACTTTTTTCCCAAGGTTGGATGACAAGGGTACGCGCATCGGACAAACTGATATTAGCAACTTGATGTATCGGTGTAGGGCTGCCGTAATACTCCACTAAAATGCCCTCAAGCATTTGAGAAGAGGCCTTTCCTGTCCTTACCTTCAGCAGTTCTTTGTGTAGGTGGTCCATAGCGTCGTCCAGATAGTGCGTAGCTTCTTTGATATATTTTTTGATGTCTGCGTGCATAGTTCAGTCTATTTTTATTGTTTTGGTTCTACTTATGTAAATAGATCCGTCTCTTTTTAGTTCCGCGGGCTAAGATAATTATAAACAAAATATATCAAAATCAAAAACGCAGAAAGTGCTCTTACGACATAAGTTCGAGCCGCCCATTGGAGTGCATCTTTTGACTTAGCATAACTCTCTTCGCTCTCATAACCACTATTGGCCATCCAGCGGAGTGCGCGATTACTAGCGTCGTACTCTACCGGAAGGGTGATGAATGAAAATAAGGTATTTAAGAAAAAAGCAGCAATGAGCAAGAGCATCAGTTGTGGATAAGTCTTATAAAATATGAGTGCTGCAATGAGTAAAAACTGCTGAATCATGCCTGCAGTACGCATCAAGGGCACTAATGCAGAGCGTAGCTTAAGCATTGAGTAACCCTCGCGGTGTTGGATAGCGTGTCCGCTTTCGTGCGCTGCAACAGCTGTGGATGCAATGCTTGTACCTTGGTATATTTCCGGACTGAGCACTATGCGCTTGGTTTTTGGATTGTAGTGATCGGTGAGACGACCTTTGCCGTACACGACCTCTACATCATCTATACCATGTGCTTTTAACATGGCTAGAGCATATTGGGCGCCGGTTAGTCCGGTAGCAGACTGAAATCGACTATAGTAAGCTATTCTTTGCTTCAATTGACGAGTGACCCAAGCTCCTACAAATGATATTCCTATTATGATTAGTATGATAACCATAGGCTAAAGATAGCAAAATTATTTTTTTTGGTTATAAAATGCTTGAGATAAGAGAATTATTGCTTTCCTATCATGTACCAAATTACTTTATATTTGGGCATTTGTTAAATTGAATAGACCAAAATTATGCAACAGGGTAGTGTCCAGATAGCTAATCCGATATATGATATTGTATTTAAGTATTTGATGGAAGATGGTCATTCGGCTATGACTATATTATCCTTGCTGTTAGGAGAAGAAATCATCGACTTAGAACCATTGCCTCAGGAGTTCAGTGCAGAGAAGGACAATTTATCCCAAAAATTGAGTATCTATAGATTGGATTTTTCGGCAACAGTCAGAACGCCGGGTGGTTCAAAAAAAACGATTATTATCGAAGTGCAAAAATCTGCTACTCCTGGAGATATCATACGCTTTCGCAAATATCTGGGCACCCAATATAGAAATAGTACTTTGTCGCAAGATATTATAGATCTGGACGGTAGATATACAAAAGTCGGCTTTCCGATATTTTCAATTTATTTTTTGGGATATACTTTGCCGGGATTTGATCAACATCCAGTAATGCACATCGATGTCCATGCTCGCCCGAGGTATTTAGAGGATGTTTCAGTCACAAAGCCCGCATTTATAGAATCACTGTACCATCAGGGAATTATTATTACTATTCCGGCGTTAAAAAAGAGAAGAAGAGACCGGTTAGAACAACTTTTGAGTATATTTGACCAAAGCAATAGAACAAAAGACATCCATATAATGAATGTACAGATAAAAGACTTTCCTCGACAGTTTCAGCCGATTATACGCCGATTGCAGAAGGCCTCACAAGTACAGGAAGTACGTGAAACTATGGAAGTAGAGGATGATTTTTTTCTTGAAATAAATGAACTGGTTCAAGCAAAAGAAGAGGCTCAACGCAAGCAAGAAGAGGCCCAACGCAAGCAAGAAGAGGCCCAGCGCAAGCAAGCAGAAGCCCAACGCAAGCAAGAAGAGGCCCAGCGCAAGCAAGCAGAAGCCCAACGCAAGCAAGCAGAAGCCCAACGCAAGCAAGAAGAGGCAATTCTCTTTATGTTAGATAGCGGGATATCAAGAAAATCAATTGTTCAAAAACTGAATATTTCTATTGAAGAATTAGAAAGGATAATATCCAAAGGTAATAGTTGATTTTAAGTAATTCTGTCAAACCCGCAATAGGGTACCAGTACTTCCGGTATTTTTATCCCGCTTTCGGTTTGATAATTTTCTAGAATAGCTGCATAGATTCTAGCCAAAGCCAGAGCAGAGCCATTGAGTGTATGGCACAAGCGATTTTTCCCCTTTTCGTCTTTATACCGTAGTTTGAGTCGATTGGACTGATAGCTTTCAAAATTGGAAACAGAACTGACCTCCAGCCACTTTTTTTGAGCAACAGAATACACTTCAAAGTCATAGGTTAGTGCAGCTGTAAAACCTAAGTCTCCGCCACAGAGTCTTACGATTCTGTAGGGGAGTCCAAGCTTGATGATGAGGCCTTCTACATATGATACCATTTTATCTAAAATCTCATAGCTCTTTTCGGGTAGTGCGATCTGGACGATTTCAACCTTGTCAAACTGATGTACGCGATTGAGGCCTTTGACATCTGCACCATAGGAGCCCGCTTCTCTTCGAAAACAAGGCGAGTGTGCAGTAAGTTTGATCGGTAGATCTTCCGCCTTGACTATTAGGTCTCGATAGATATTGGTTACGGGAACTTCAGCTGTTGGTATCATAAAGAGATTGTCCTCCGTGATATGGTACATTTGCCCCTCCTTATCCGGAAGTTGGCCGGTTGCTCTGGCAGATTGTTCATTGACCATATAGGGCGGCATACACTCTAAATATCCCGCTTTAGAAGCTTCATCCAAAAAAAATGATATGAGCGCTCGTTGGAGTTTGGCACCTTTGCCGGTGAATAAGACAAAGCCTGACCCCGTGATCTTGGCTGCTGTTTTTAGATCAAATAATTGATAGGCTTCTGCCAATTCCCAATGCGGTTTAGCTCCAGGAATAGGGCTCGGAAGAGTGTCCTGTCCGGTCTTGATGATTTGGTTGTCTTCTTCGGATTTGCCGGTAGGTACATCCTGATGAGCGATGTTAGGTATCTGCAAAAGCAGTTCTTCCAACTGTTGTGTCCGATGCTTAAAATCAAGCTCCATCGCCTTGATAGTCTCTTTGGCTTGCTGTACTTCAGTCCTGAGTTCATTAGCCTTAGTCACTTCTCCACTTTTATACAATCCTTGTATCAACTCCGCTTTCTTTTTGTGCTCTGATAAGGCTTGGTCCATTTTGAGCTGTGCTGATTTGCGCTGCTCATTGGTTTCGATAAGCTTTTGTACGATTTTTAGCTGAGTGTCTCCCCAGTTACGTTTCTTTAGACTTTGGGTGACTAGCTCTTTATTGGATTCGATATATTTGATCTGTAGCATAAAATATTTTGAATTAAAATTCAAAGATAGGCTTTGAATACAAAAAAAAGCGTATTTTTGCACCAAGTTAATGACCATTACGTGGATTTTGATATCCGCAGTGAAGGTGTAACATGCATCAAATAAGCCTCTCTAGCTGAATTTTTGACCACAAACGCAGCCCAAATTCATACTGCAAAAATAAAAATTTGGATTAGAGCCAGTTCTTGAAAAATAGCACCTACACACTTTAGAATAGCAAATACACGATTTTGGAAAAATGATAGTTATCTATCGCAAAAACTTACATATCTCGCTCCGGCATTCCATTCATTAGACCATAGAATATTAAGGAGATCGCAAGATATTAAGCCAAATATTAAGTTAGTAAAATATAGAACTTCTCAAATATAAAAATATTTATTAATCATTAAAACACTTATATAATATGTATGACATTCTGCAACTGAATGAAATGTTGGTACCTGAGCTGAAAGAATTAGCAGAAAAAGCAGGTATTACAAAGTACAAAAGACTAGCCAAACAGGAATTGATATACAAAATATTGGATCATCAAGCGGTATCCGTAGAAAGTGGCAATGCCGAAATTGTTGAAAAGAAAAAGGATGCTTCAAAGGGGGGGCAACGAAAACGCAGTGGCCGCAAAATAGTACATCAAAAAGAAAAGACGGATAGGCCAACAGCCAAAAAGGACACCGAAGAACAAAAAGAAAGACCTCGGCCAAAAGAAGAAAAATCTCCATCACAACAGCATAAGCCAAAAAATCAGACCGACACAAGCTCAAAAGACCGTAAGCGAAATACTACCAATACTACCACCAATACTCCACAGCGTACTCCATCTGAGCAAAGGACATCAAATGTTCAGAACAAACCAAAACAACAGGATCGTCCAAATAATAATGATCAACGGTCAAAGCAGGAACCGAAACCCACAGCAAAGGCCAAACTGGAAAAACTCGATATTGACATCGATGGTATCGTCGAGGGTGAAGGCGTTCTGGAAATGATGTCGGACGGTTATGGTTTCTTGAGATCGAGTGACTATAACTATCTTTCTTCTCCGGATGATATCTATGTCTCGCCTTCACAAATTAAGCTATTCGGACTCAAAACGGGCGATACGGTCATTGGGGCTATTCGTCCACCAAAACAAGGTGAAAAATATTTTGCACTGCTCAAAGTTTCTGAAATCAATGGATTAAAACCGGATCAGATTCGGGAGCGCATACCATTTGATTATCTTACGCCCCTCTTTCCTGAAGAAAAATTCAACTTAAAACTACGTGATGATGGCAAAGATTTCGGTACGAGAATGATTGATTTGTTTACTCCTATTGGAAAAGGACAAAGGGGATTGATCGTAGCCCAACCAAAGACCGGAAAAACTTTTCTCCTCAAGGATATCGCTAATGCAATAGCAAAAAATCATCCGGAATGTTATCTGATAGTGCTTCTGGTAGATGAGCGACCGGAAGAAGTGACGGATATGAAGCGCAGTGTGCGGGCAGAAGTTGTGGCATCTACTTTTGATGAGCCGGCAAGCAATCATGTGCGCGTGGCGGGTATTGTACTCGAAAAAGCTAAGCGCTTGACCGAGTGTGGTCACGATGTAGTTATCTTGTTGGACTCGATTACAAGACTCGCTAGAGCATACAATACAGTGGCTCCGGCTAGTGGAAAGGTACTCTCAGGTGGGGTAGAGGCCAATGCCTTGCACAAACCAAAAAAATTCTTTGGGGCAGCACGGAAAATAGAAAATGGCGGATCCCTTACTATTTTGGCAACAGCCTTAATTGATACGGGTTCCAAAATGGATGGTGTGATCTTCGAGGAGTTCAAGGGTACCGGAAATATGGAACTCCAACTCGATCGCAGTTTGGCCAATAAACGACTGTATCCTGCCATCGATCTGACTTCATCGAGTACCAGACGCGAAGAATTGCTACTAGAAGAGGCGGTTCTCTCACGCATGATCGTGCTGAGGAATCATCTCGCAGATATGAAACCTATCGAAGCTATGGAGTTCTTACGCAAGCATATGCGCGGTACGGTCAGCAATGAAGAGTTCTTAGTGGCTATGAACGGCTAGAACACTTGCTAACACTAGCCCCTGCATCAGACTGAATATTTTTTTTGATACAATATCACTAGTCTTTAGGATTAATATACTATATTTGCGCTCCCATTGGATAAATTTGGGCAATTACAAATCAGATTATTATGAAACG
>JAJRUR010000094.1 GCA_024277695.1 Bacteroidota bacterium
AATCCCTGTGTGAGCTGTTGTTTGGCCAGACGGACAGCCGAGTGCCTGGCGACTACGTGACCGATCTCATGCCCAAGCACACCTGCTAACTGATCTTCATTTTGTAATTTGCTAAAGAGTGCATAGGTGATGAAAATTTGTCCACCCGGCAGGGCAAATGCATTGACAGTACGAGGATCTGCCAACAGATAAAAGTTGTACTTATACTTACTTTTCTTAGCTTCCGAAGCCTCCAGAAGTCGGCGACCTACAGACTTTACATAATCCTGGTACTCTTGATTGGGGTATAATCCACCATATTGTTGAGCCATACGGGGTGCTGACTGAAGACCCAGTTGGATCTCTTGATCGACAGACATAGAAATAAATTGTTTCTCCCCTGTAATCTCATTATATTGAGAGCTTCCGAAATATTTAAAAAGAGCAATGCCCGCCATGACCAAGGCGATCATCAGACCTGCTTTAAAATTACCCCTTCCACGTGTAAAACCGCCTCCTCTGCCATATCCGCCGTAAGGATTTCTTCTACCAAATGCCATAGTAATCGTTTTGTTATAGTTTTAAAGAAATAGATACTGTTTAAATCAAAAAATAGATTGAATGGTTCAAATTTAAGAAAATTTTGACAAATGAGCCATAAACCTTGAGTTGGCCGACATCATCAGCTAGTAGTACACTAGTTTTTATTAAAAAGGATCGGACTTTTGGCAGAGCTCAAAAAAAACCACTTGCCATGCTTATCCTCCTTGGCTATACCCTTTGGATAATTGTAGCATAGCCCTGCCCTACTCCCACGCACATAGTTACGAGGGCATGTTGTTTTTGCTGCTTTTGCAATTCTATGGCAGCTGTCAACAAAACGCGTGCACCGGTCATACCTAATGGGTGACCCAGTGCGATCGCTCCTCCGTTTGGGTTAAGTCTAGGATCATCACTCGGTATTTTCCAAGCTCTACAACAAGCAATCACTTGAGCCGAAAAGGCCTCATTGATTTCGATGATATCCATATCTTGTAGTTGGAGACCGGCTTTTGCCAATGCTATTTTTGAAGCAGCTACCGGACCGATCCCCATGATGCGAGGCTCTACTCCGGCTACTCCTGAGGCGACAATACGCGCCAATGGTTCCAGATCATACTGCTCTACTGCATTATAGTCTGCTATCATTAATGCCGCTGCTCCATCATTGAGACCGGAAGCATTTCCGGCAGTAACCGTCCCCCCTTCCTCTTCGGGTTTGAAGGCCGGTCGTAGCTTTTGTAGTCCATCAAAACTCGTAAAATCCTTAATAAATTCGTCCCGATCAAATGTGATGGGATCTGCTTTTCTTTGCGGTATATCTATCGGGACTATCTCTTCTCCAAAACGACCATTGTCCCTTGCTATCGTTGCCTTAGCTTGCGACCAAGCAGCAAATTGATCTTGCTCTTCCCGACTGATACCGTATTTTTCTACCAAGTTTTCGGCGGTATTGCCCATCGAATCCGTACCGTACAATGCTTCCATAGCCGGATTGATAAACCGCCAACCGAAGCTGCTGTCATGCATCTGTGCATCCCTACCAAATGCCGAGGACACTTTGGATATCACCCAAGGCCCTCGTGTCATATGCTCTACCCCACCCGAAATAAATAAAGAGCCATCTCCTGTTTGGATAGCACGATGGGCATGGATCACAGCACTCATACCGGAAGAACATAAGCGATTGATCGTCTCTGCAGGCACAGACCAGGGCAGACCGGCGAGCAATGCACTCATGCGAGCTACATTGCGATTGTCCTCTCCTGCTTGATTGGCACATCCTAGTATGACATCCTCATATGCAGATAGTGGTATTTGTGGGTACTTATCTATCAAGGCCTTGATTACAATTGCTCCCAAATCGTCGGTACGTATGGTAGACAAACTCCCTCTAAACTTCCCAATGGCAGATCGGACTCCACCTACTATATAGCTCTGCGGCATAATTCCTTTTGTTTTTATGTACTGGACAAATGTAATGGAATATATCTACTCCTCGGTAATGAACTTATCGTAAAGCTGCATTTCTATGATGGCATCTATCCACAATTTATATATGCCATTATTATTTTTTTCAACAATAAAAAAAACCTTCAAAATTAGAGGCACTTCTCAAGAATCACATAGCTGCCGCTATAATACTGCGCTACAAAAGCTGGTTAAATTCTAACTTAGTGTACATAAAGACCCTCAGAACTTATCATAAAAGTCATTCAGTCAGCTTAAAAAGTTGAAAGCAAAAAAAGCCTTTTTCGGTATTATTTGGGATAGCTTCTAAATGTATCCCAAGGACACCAACAGGATCTATTATTTTTTACTTTTTTTTTATACCGCTTAAAGACATCTTTGATCTCATGGAAATCGTTGAGCTCATCAAAATCCATCTCCTCTTTGACTTTTTGCTTGAGTGAACTGAGACTATCTTGGATGTCATCCAGTTCATCCTGCACCGAGCGTACTATAGAGTCGATATTGATAGGTTCACCACGCATGGCTAGGCGTTCAGAGCGCGTTTTGGCTATTGGCACGATGATCCAAAGGAGCACGTACAAAACAAAACTACTCCCCCCGGCGATATTCAACACTACAAAAAATAAACGTATCCAGAGGGGATCCTCTACCCCGAAATATTGTGCTATTCCGGAACATACACCTCCAAGGATCTTGTCTTCCGGATCTCGATACAATCGCTTTCCGGCACTGATACCGGCTGAGCGATCGTCTAAGACTTCCTCATGCGTGTGCTCATCTTCAAAAAAGGAGGCATCTCCCATCTGATGAATAGTCGATGAGACGATTTTTTTTGTTACGATTTCACTGCCTTTTAGCTTTTCTCTGAATAATTCTGCCATTCGAGCCTCGATATCTGAAAGAATCTCAGTTGCTCCTTCTTCGTGTAGAAAATGACGCTCTAATGAAGTGATATACTCATCGAGTAAGTCATAGGCATCGATGTCCATTACAAAAGAATAGCCACCCAAATTGATATGCATTGTCTGATTCATATTTTATTTATTGATTTTGTGGTTTATATCAAAATGTACTCACTGACTTTACAATTGCTTTCCAACTCTCTCTCAATTCCTCTAGATACTTTGCTCCTTTCTTGGTCAGACGATAGTACTTACGTGGAGGACCCGACTTGGATTCTCGCCAGCTATAATCAAGCATCCCTGCATTCTTGAGCCGTGTCAGCAGGGGATACATCGTTCCTTCGACTACAATCATCTCCGATTTTTTGAGCTTCTTGATAATATCCGAAGGATAAATCTCCTCTTTGGATATGATGCTCAGTATACACATATCTAATGTCCCTTTTCTCATTTGCGCTCTAGCATTTTCTATCTTCATGCTTTTGGTTTAACTGTTGATTTCAATTACAAATATAATACAATTTTATTACTATGCAATACATAGTAGCTTAATATAGCATAGTACTATACCAACAGAGCATTTATATCGACGAATGGCTATAAATCAAAAAAGAAACGGCAGAAGGTATAGTACTTCTGCCGTTTCTTTATTCTGTGCTTTGAACAGATGTCCATACCGGACATCAAAGCATAATCCACTTAAATTATTAGTACTTCACACTGAGGAGGTAGTGATCACTATTATCACCCTCGTTGGGTCTTACCAATACTTCATCCACTCTGACGAGGATATAATCACCATCATTGGCCTGTAGGACAAACATTTGGCCGGGATTGACAGAAGCACTGAACTCTCCGTTACCGATGACATTTGTTTCTGCATCAAAGGCAGCTTGGATAGCTTCTTTGGTATCTACACCATCATAGCTAAAACCTTCCGGTTGATTATTAAGGCTAAGGGTTTTGAGTGTAGCTGTTGCCATACCCGGGCCGATCTGCTGCTTCCAATTGCTAGCTGCAGGTTTGGCCAAATCTATACCTGCATCTCTAAGGTGTGCACTAGCATCTCCGGATCCTACGCTTTGGCCGGTTTTTAGATTGATACCACCTGTTCCCGGAGGGCCTCCTTGGTTAAAGAGTTGCAACATAGTTTGGATAGAAGTCAATTCAGTACCTGGTATTTCTGTGATAATTTCTTGGGTAACTGTAGCAGTTGAGTCATTACTATCTGTTACGATAAAGGTATAGATAGATGTCTTTTCTGTATCAGCTGCTCTAACGAAGATGTCCCACATAAAACCTGAAGCATTTTCCGTTGGTACGGTGACAGGATTTGCATCAATAGTAACTGATCCGGTACCATTATCAATGGATGTAATGCGAGAGACATCAACCGGGACTCCATCTTCGAGTACAGTAACTGAAATCAGATCGCCTGTACCTTTGACGGCAGTTATAGTAGTTTTGAAGGAAGTAGCCGGGTTTACTGTAAGTGTATTACCACTCCCTCCCAAGCTCAATGAAGGAGGATCCATACGTACATCAACAGAGATATCAACGGATTCTGATCCTGTGTTTCCATTATCATCTGTAATCAAGAAACTATACGTCGCAGACTCGCCTGCATTGAGGTCTGTCTTGACACTTATTGCATAGTCCAAAGCAGTACGATCGGATCCAAAGAGTAAGATAGCATTGGAAGATGCTGCAGTTCCATTGATCGTAAGATCAGCAAAATCAACATTTACGCCATCTTTTTGGATAGTCAAGCTATTCATCTCAGCATCACCTGAGGTAGCTGTAAGATTGACAGCAAATGTACCTTCTGCAGGTATTACTGCTGATGAAGTCACTAAGTCCGTACCGGCTATTAAAGCAGTCGATGGGCCTAAGGCACCAATTGGTTCTTCGGTACACGAATCAAGCAAGATGATCGAGCCTAAGGCGGCGATCAGAGTAAGCATTAAAAAAAATCTGTTCTTCATAAATGTGTTTTAAAAAAATGTAATTAAAAAATTAATAAATTCGGTTACGTATCATGGTTCATGAGTGATTACATAAACGTGCACAAAGATACAATATTTTATGGAAATCCTTAAAAACTATTGGAGAAGTCGTTTTCAACCATCAACCGCTTTGATTGAAATAACTCTCTGACGGATCCGGTCGTACATGGACTCCTACCGTTATCCACCTGATTCAATGCATATATTCTTAAATATTTGTATCTTGACACCGAAAAACATACTCCTATGAATAAAGAAACCGTTGCTATAGCCAATCCCATCTATGATATCGTTTTTAAGTATCTGATGGAAGATGCTCAATCAGCCAAAACTATATTGTCTGCCCTACTGGAGCAAGAAATCGACAACCTGAAACCTTTACCACAAGAGTTTAGTGCCGATCACAAAAATTCAGCCGCCAAACTGAGTATCTATAGATTGGATTTTTCAGCTACCGTCACTTTGCCCGATGGTAAAAAGAAAACCATCATCATCGAAGTGCAAAAGTCCATCACTCCCAATGATATTATGCGATTTCGTAAATATCTGGGCACACAATACAGAAACTCCAACTTGTCACAAGTAGTCAAGGATCTTGATGGCAAGCACATCAAAATGGGATATCCAATCTACTCTATTTACTTTTTGGGCTATTCTCTTCCGGGATTTGATATGCATTCGGTGATATACGTTGATGTACATCTGCGTCCCAGATATGAAAGCAATACCAAACTCCAAAAACCTGCCTTTGTACAGTCCCTCTATCATCAGGGAATTATTATCAATATTTCAGCGTTAAAAAAGAAACGAAGGGATGAACTTGAGCAACTATTGAGTATATTTGACCAAAATAACAGAAGCAAAGATATCCATATTATGAATGTACACATAGATGATTTTCCTAAACAATTCCGACCAATCATCCGCAGACTCCAAAAAGCAGCACAAGTATCCGAAGTTCGCGATACGATGGAGGTTGAGGACGACTTCTTTCTCGAAATCGACGAACTGGTACAAGCCAAAAAAAATGCGCTGAGAAAACAGGAGGAAGAAAAAAGGATGAGAGAAGAAGCCCAAAGAAAACAACAAGAAGCCCAAAGAAAACAACAAGAAGCCCAAAGAAAACAACAAGAAGCTATTCTGTTTATGATAGACTCCGGAATAGCTCCTGAAGTAATTTGCCAAAATCTACATATCTCCAGAGAGGAATTGGACCGTATGATATCGGATAGGGATGTGTAGGTAACTTTAGAGGATTGTGGTGGAGCCAAACAGATTAGAACTAAGCACATAGTCATCCTTACTTTTGGTGTAAAGAACAGAAGATGGGTTAGCGTTTCTTCGGACAATGGTGTACTCTAT
>JAJRUR010000095.1 GCA_024277695.1 Bacteroidota bacterium
TAACCGGTTACCAAGCCTATAAAATTGCCGGAGTTAGGCTTTAATTCTTTGCGGACTTTTTTTCTAGGATAATAGTTTCTAAAAGATACGCGCATTTGCGGATTTAGCCCGATATAGAATTGATCGTTATCTGATCCATAAACTCCGGTCAGTGTTGCGAGTTCTCCCAAAATATCTATTGATTGATGATCGTTTAATCCTAGCTCTATACCAAATCCCGGATTCAGTACATTCAGCCGAATGTTGGTCTTATTTAAGGTCACTGGAATTCTGCTCCTTTCTTGAGCTGATAATGATGATAAGAAAAAAAATACAATTAAAAGGATCGATGTAATAATTCGCATAATTTATTAAAATTTTGTAATTACTACGTAAAAATAGTTGTGGATTGTATGTATTAAAAAATTATTTATTGGTTTAATATAATATTAAGTTAGTTTCATAACAAAATGTTATCGTATTTTTTTATTACCGGCAAAGCGCTTTGTTATCCGGCTAAGTATAGGCACTGATCGGCGGGCAAGTACATACTAGATTTCGATCCCCATAGGCATTATCTACACGCCCGATCGGAGCCCAATATTTGCTCGCTTTGTCCAGCCACTTCGCCGGATATGCAGCTTTCGTCCGGCTATAAGGGAGCGACCATTGGTCAGCAGTAACAACTTCCAAAGTATGTGGTGCATTATGCAGTACATTGTTCTCTTTGGAAAACATACCTTGTGCTATTTCGTCGATTTCTTTTCTAATTATCAACATCGCCTCTATGAACCTATCCAATTCGGCTTTGTCTTCTGATTCCGTTGGCTCTATCATTAAAGTTCCGGCGACAGGAAAGGACAAAGTCGGTGCATGAAATCCAAAATCAATTAATCGTTTTGCGACATCTTCGGCAGAAACAAAATCCTTAAAAGGCCTTAGGTCCACAATGAGTTCATGTGCAACTCGTCCCTGTGAGCCTGTATAAAGTACAGAATAATCTGCTTCGAGTTTTGACTTGATATAATTGGCATTGAGAATAGCCGTTGCAGTGGCGTCTCTCAGTCCTTTTGGTCCCATCAATCTTATGTAGGCATACGAGATCAATAAAACACTGGCACTCCCAAAAGGTGCTGCCGAAACTGCACCGGTTTTTCTACCGGTCTTATCTTGGTAGATATGTCCGGGTAAGTAGGGCGCTAGTTTTTTATTGACACAAATAGGTCCGACTCCAGGTCCCCCTCCACCATGCGGTATAGCAAAAGTTTTATGCAAATTTAGATGGCACACATCTGCCTGGATGATAGCCGGATTGGTATAGCCTACTTGTGCGTTCATATTGGCTCCGTCCATATACACAAGTCCCCCAAATTCATGCACCGTCTCACATATCTCTACGATGGCTTCTTCAAAAACTCCATGCGTACTCGGATAGGTCACCATAAGTGCCGCAAGCTTATCCTTGTGCAAGATTGCTTTCTCTCTGAGGTCGCTTAGCAAAATATTGCCTTCATCGTCACAATCCACTATAACGACTTGCATACCGGCGGATATGGCACTCGCCGGATTGGTCCCGTGGGCAGAAGATGGAATCAATACGATATCTCGAGTAGATTCGCCATGATCGCTATGATAATTGGCTATGCAGAGCAGCCCTGCATATTCGCCTTGAGCTCCGGAGTTAGGCATTACCGAGCAAGCTTCAAATCCGGTAATCTGACACAAATAATCTTCCAAATTCTTGATGAGCCTTAAATAACCCTGTACTTGATCCATAGGGACAAAGGGATGAATGCCGGCAAACTCCGGCCAAGACACAGGCTCCATTTCTACCGCTGCATTGAGTTTCATAGTACAAGACCCCAGCGGAATCATAGAATGTACTAAGGATATATCCTTGTTTTCCAAGCGTTTTAGGTAGCGCATCATCTTAGTCTCTGTCCTGTAAAGCCTAAAAACCGGATGCGTCAGATAGCTCGATTTGCGCAATAAGTTAGGAGCAATATCCACGGTATCAGCGCTTGTACTTTCTGCTACACCAAAAATCATACAAATGTCCGCCAGATCTTGCTGTCTAACGGTTTCGTCCAAGGCTATGCGCACAAAATCCTCCCCATAAAAGAAATTGATTTTCTTTTCTATTGCCTTTCGGCGAATGTCTTCAAGTCCAGAACTGTCGAGCTTTATCTTTATCGTATCAAAATAATTTTGATGTGCCAATGCGTATTTTGAGGCTAGAGCTTTTGCTAGGGATTTGGTCTTTAGATGTATATCCGTAGCTATATC
Source organism: Bacteroidota bacterium (assembly GCA_024277695.1). Lineage (GTDB taxonomy): Bacteria > Bacteroidota > Bacteroidia > Chitinophagales > Saprospiraceae > JAJRUR01. The sequence continues at coordinate 2,266 of JAJRUR010000095.1, forward strand.
GCGAATACCATCTTGACCGTGATATACCGCATACATTCCTGCTATAGTAGCCAAAAGGGCTTGCGCAGTACAGATATTGGAAGTGGCTTTGTCACGCCGTATGTGTTGCTCGCGTGTTTGGAGTGCCATCCGGAGGGCATGATGACCATGTACATCTTGGGATACGCCGATGATACGCCCCGGAATCTTTCGCTTGAGCTTATCATCTGTAGCAAAATAAGCAGCGTGCGGACCCCCATATCCCATAGGTACACCAAATCGTTGGGTCGTCCCAAAAGCAATATCCGCCCCCCATTCGGCAGGTGGCTTGAGGAGTGCAAGACTCATAAGATCAGCAGCTACTGCTACATATGCTCCTGCAGCGTGTGCCTTCTTGCTTAGCTCGGAATAGTCTTTGACTGCACCGTCAACATCCGGATATTGGACCAATATACCCATCGTGTCCCGGTCAAATATTGCTGCATCCATTGAAAGTACACGGATCTCCACTCCAATAGCTTTACCTCTGGTTTTTAGTACATCTATGGTCTGAGGAAAAACCCCCGAATCGACTAAAAATACTTTTTGGCGATCGTCATTTTTTTTGGACTTGAGATTGTATATCAGTACCATAGCCTCTACTGCAGCTGTCGCTTCGTCCAGCAGAGATGCATTGGCCAGCTCAAAACCCGTCAGATCGCTCACCACCGTCTGAAAATTGAGTAGTGCTTCCAGACGACCCTGCGATATCTCTGCTTGATAGGGTGTATATTGGGTGTACCAACCCGGATTTTCAAAAATATTTCTGCGGATTACCGCCGGAGTAATCGTACCGTAGTATCCCTGACCGATATAAGTACGAAATACTTTGTTTTGGACGGCAAGACTGCGCATGTGCGCCAACATCTCCAACTCGCTCAAGGCTTCCGGTATATCCAATTCTACATTTGTCCTAATCGTACTAGGTATCGTTTGTCCGATGAGTTCTTCTATGGAATTGACCTTGACATCGGCCAACATTTGATTTTGTTCTTCTATGGATATACCATTGTGCCGTTGGTCAAAAGTGTCTGCCATGTCAGTTGATTTTAAATACTTTTTTTAGTTCAGTTACTTTATCTAATTTTTCCCAAGTAAAAGTCTCTACTTTTTTAGATATTTCCTTTCCGGAGCCATTGACAAAAGTCACCGTTTTCTTTTCCGGAGTACGTCCCATATGGCCATAAGCTGCAGTATCCGAATAGATAGGATTTCTGAGTTTGAGTCTCTGCTCAATAAAGTATGGTCTCATATCAAAAACTGACAAGACCTTATTTGCAATTTCTCCATCGCTCAAGTCCACCTTAGCAGTCCCATAGGTATTAATAAAAATATTGGTTGGCTCTGCTACACCTATCGCATAGGATACTTGGACCAAGACCTCGTCACAAATCCCTGCTGCTACCAAGTTTTTGGCTATATGCCTCGTAGCGTAGGCAGCCGATCGGTCAACTTTTGAGGGATCCTTTCCTGAAAAAGCACCTCCACCGTGTGCGCCTTTACCGCCATAAGTATCCACAATGATCTTGCGTCCGGTGAGTCCCGTGTCTCCATGAGGCCCGCCTATAACGAACTTGCCTGTAGGATTGATGTGATAGCTTATGTCCTTTGTAAACAATTTTTTAATCGATGGCTTCAAACGACGTTTTACTCTAGGGATTACGATACTTATGATGTCTTCCTTGATTTTTTTGAGCATCTTATTATCGTTTTTATCAAAGGGGTCGTGCTGGGTGGACACTACAATGCTGTCTATACGCAAAGGTTTGTTGTCATCATCGTATTCGATGGTTACCTGTGACTTCGAATCAGGTCTCAGATAGGTCATTTTTTTTCCTGCCTTCCGGATAGCGGTGAGTTCTTGAAGGATTTTATGGGACAAGTCCAACGCTAGTGGCATATAGTTTTCTGTCTCATTGGTAGCATAACCAAACATCATACCTTGGTCTCCGGCTCCTTGATTTTCTTTTTCTTCCTTTTCGACACCTCGATTTATATCTGCTGACTGTTCATGAATCGCACTCAATACCCCACATGAATTGAATTCAAACATGTACTCGGACTTCGTGTAGCCGATGCGCTTAATTACATCGCGGGCTATCTGCTGTACATCGAGATATGTTTTGGACTTGACTTCACCCGCAAGGATGACTTGACCCGTAGTGACAAGTGTTTCGCAGGCTACTTTGGACTTAGGATCAAAGGCGAGAAAATGATCTACGAGTGCATCGGAAATCTGATCAGCTACTTTGTCGGGATGTCCTTCAGAAACAGATTCTGAAGTAAATAGATATGGCATAAGATTATCGTTTTTTTAATTCTCGCCAAAAGTACATGCTCTATATAACATATTGGAGAGTATCCATAAAAAATTTATGAATTTATGTAGCCATAGCAACAATAGCTGTTCACTACCGGTTTGAGATCACTCGGAGAGCTGTCCGATATAATCTACAAAACCCTTCATCGTCTGTACAGGACCATTGTCGAGGGCAAGATGGATAAGCCACGTCGGAATAAGTCCTCCGGGATCTGATTTAAGCAAATATTTCAAATGTACGCGTCCTTCATGAATTTTTGTAAATCTCCATTCTATATCCAGTTGTGGCATGCGTACTACAGATTTTAGATCATTCTTATACTTATAGGAGGGTACTACCTGGCTTTTGGACACAAAACTTTCACCTTCCCAATGGTTGATAGATCGAATGACAGCATCCCTATCCAAAAAAGGCCAAGGAAAGGCAATGCGTGTGTAGTAGATAACCTCATCTTTTGATGGCCGTTCCAAGATCTTTACTTCTTTGCAGGCATATATCCATTCGGTACCTGCCTCCAAGTCGTCCAGCGCCCTTATGACTGCTTCGATGGGATGGTCTATAAAAAGTTCGATTTTTAATTCTTTGATTTCAGAACTATGCTCAGCTCTTAGATATACCTTAATGCCATCTTTGTTCTTTTTGAGTGTCCAGTCCGGACTATCCAACATAGCAGCAGATTGGGCTGATACTCCTTGGATGACGATAAAAATCCATAAGATGAGCATAGCAAGATTAGACTTCATAGATCAGTTTTTATCATATTCAAAACCAAAAGGATCTGATTTGGTTGTGCACCAAATGGTTTATGTCTTAGAACGGACTTTTATTGGCTATCGTATATCATACATCGCTCTTGAATTGTACGGAGCCTTTTTGAGGTTTGTGCTTGTAGCCCATACTGCAATGCCGCAGAAGCTCATTATTGCAAAATACACTATATCTCTCATCTTCCGGTATAGTAATTAAAACTATGCACTACCTTTGTGTCTCTAAAATAAGCTGAATGCCCGTACTAGACAATAATATGGAGATCGAAGAACAGCTCGTCCAGGTAGATCCTAAGCAATCTCCTAGACGGATTGACTTATTTTTGATGGACCGATTGGTCAATGCTACTCGATCCCGTGTCCAGAATAGTATCAAGCAGGGTTTCATCCAAGTTAATGGACAACAGATCAAACCAAATTATAAGGTCAGGCCCGGAGATTTGATCCTCGTCAAGATTCCTAGACCTGAAGGTTATGGTGTACTCGAGCCGGAAGACATTCCGTTGGATATTCGTTATGAGGATGATCAATTGCTGGTAGTCTATAAACCGGCAGGAATGGTCGTACATCCCGGAGTTGGGAATTATTCGGGGACTTTGGTCAATGGCTTACTGTATTACTATAAACAATTGGACTGGCCACAACAAGAAAATACATACCGCGATCGTCCCGGGCTGGTACATCGTATAGATAAAAATACCAGTGGACTTTTGGTCGTAGCCAAAACAGAAGAAGCATTGGTCCATCTATCAAAACAGTTCTTTGATCATAGCGTTCGCAGGATTTATTATGCTATTGTTTGGGGGACCCCGCAAGTTCCTCAAGGCCGTATAGATGTACCGATCGGAAGACATCCTACTAAGCGCCTCCAGCATGTAGCCTTTCCGGAAGCAGATCAAGGAAAGCGTGCAGTTACCCATTATGAAGTGGTTGAGGATCTATATTATATAAGCTTGATTAAGTGTCACTTAGAGACTGGACGTACGCATCAGATTCGGGTGCATATGAAGTACTTGGGACATCCCATTTTTTCTGATGTACGCTATGGAGGAGATAAAATACTCAAAGGGACTGTGTTTAGTAAGTACAAACAATTTGTTCATAATTGTTTCGAAATACTTCCTAGACAGGCCCTGCACGCCAGTTCGATCGGTTTTGTTCACCCAACTACCGGAGAGTCGATGTATTTCGAAACAGATCTTCCGGAAGATATGTCTCAGGTTCTAGCCAAATGGCGGCATTATCTAACCCATAGAAAACGACAAGGATGAGTACGGATATCAAGCTCCATACCCTCTGCCAATTGGGCAATTACCTCACGCAAGGTTCTGATAAACTCCATGCTTTGATCACTAGGTCCCAATTACAAAACCCTTGGTTTGACAGCAAAAGTTATCATCTTGCTATCCGCAATATCGCAGAAAACTATCTGGACAAAGCAAAGTTAGTAGCTTGGCTCAAAGCCTATAAAACGCCAGCTGAATCCTCCAAAACCATCGGATTGGTCATGGCCGGCAATGTACCGCTTGTGGGTATGCACGACCTCATCTGCATCTACCTCAGTGGTCACAAAGCACAAATCAAGTGCTCCTCAAAAGACCCTTATGTCATGCCGCATCTCATCGAGCGGATGGCTCAGAACGATCCCGATATTCTATCTCAGATTACTTTTGTAGATCGTCTCGATCAGTATGATGCCGTAATAGCCACTGGA
>JAJRUR010000096.1 GCA_024277695.1 Bacteroidota bacterium
TAGGCCCATTATACAAAGGACAAGGACGTGAGGCAAGAGATAGTTATGCCAAAGGAATCGCAGAAGTTCTTTTAAATAGTAAAAAATATCTTAAAAAAGACTATGATGTTTTTTTAGTAGCAAATGATAAACACGGACTATATCCTAAAATAGCTGAAATGGCCGGAATGAAGATAGTTAATCAATATAAAAGACCGGTTTTAAATAGAGTCGAGAAAGATAGAAATGCGTATGCCGAAATAATATTTCATTTAAAAGAGAATAAATGATGGCGTTAACAACAACCCAAAAGCAAAAAATAATAGAACTTCTTTACAATAAATTAGAAAAGAAATTAAAAACTTATGGCAGAGAAACCACATCAATGCCTTTTTTGGCAAGATTAATTCAAGATAATGAAAAAATTGCAGCATATTCATTTATTCACTCAATGTCTACAACATTAGGCATGTCAATATATGAAGAGGTTTCAGTAATTCTTGCTTCTGAAACGGCGGACGAATGTTTTAGAAATTATGGTGTTGGCGGAGCGATCTCAAAGAAGCAAAAATTAGTCATTGGGAATATAATTACAAAATTGAGAAATGGAGAAAGAGATGCTGATATAGAGAAAGAGAAAAAAGAAGTTTTAGAAACAGCAGTTGAAAATGGAGAATTTCAAAAATCAGGGAATATTGCTGATTTTTATATGAAAAGAAATGATGAAGAATACTATTTTGAGATTAAGACAGTAAAACCAAATATTGATGTATTTGAGAAAAGTAAAACTAAACTTTTAGAATGGGTCGCAAGAAGAAGAAAACCTATAAATGTTTTTTTAGCATTTCCTTATAATCCATATCATCCGGAGTCATATTCAAGATTTACCGAATCGGGAATGATGGATGCTCCAAACGACTTTTTGGTCGGTAAGGAATATTGGGATTTTATAGGTGGAAAAGGAACATTTCCTGAACTTTTAAAAACTTTTGATGAAGTTGGTAAACAATTTAAAGAACAATTAAATCAAAAATTCAAGGATATTGCAAAAAACAAATTAGATTCGTATTAGCCTTCCAAAAAACCCATCCAAATTTGTAATTCCCCTACTACCAACAGCACAATATATCAACGACGATAATTATGCTATACATTGAAGATAAACCGAGTAGAGAGAAGATAAACCGAGTAGAGATGTTTATGTTTCGTAGGAATATGGGGCTCTTTGGATTCTATTTACGTCCAAAAAAATATGAGCGATAAAAAATCAGCATACTACTCACTCCGACAAAAATAGAAGAGTCCGCTACATTAAATACCGGCTTGAAGAATTGAAATCTCGTGCCGCCGTAAAATGGCAACCAATCCGGCAGCAAAAAGTCAAACATCGGAAAATAAAACATATCAACTACTTTGCCAAATAAAAACCCACGACCGGTCCCATGTCCCGGCATCCATTGGGCTAACTGTCCAAAACCCGATTCCGTAAAAAGTAATCCGTAAAAAGCACTATCTAAAATATTGCCAATCGCTCCAGCCAGAATCATACTAAAACAAAAGATCAAACCCTTGGGCTCCCGCTTGATGACCAGGTTACGCAAGATGACTATCAATACTCCCACAGCAAGTATGCGGAACAGACTCAACAACAGCTTGCCGGTAGACCCTCCGTATTGCCACCCAAAAGCCATACCGTCATTCTCTACAAAATGTATGCGCGCCCAGTCTAGGCCCAGTATCAGAATCTCCTGCCCATAGACAAAATGCGTTTTGATCCACACTTTTATAGTTTGATCGATCAGCAGTACTATCAGCAATACGAGCAATACAATGTGGCTTCTTTTCAAGGTTGGTTCTGTATTTTAGATGGATCGTTTGGATTTGTTTAGCCCAGCCCTTTTTCTTTGGCTTCTATACTCAAGGTAGCATGTGGGACAGCGCGTAACCTCGCAGGCGATATGAGCTTGCCGGTAGCTCTACATATACCGTACACTCCATTGTGGATACGGATCTTTGCATTTTCGAGATGCTGTATCAACTTTTGTTGACGCGCAGCCAATTGGTTGAGTCGCTCCGTTTCTAAGGATGCACCTCCTTCATCCAATCCCTTTGTCTTTATATCCGGATTATCGGCCAAATCATTGAGCTGAGTTATATAATAGCTGAGTTGCTCTTTGGCTATAGCCAATTTTTTGTCAATAATCACCCTAAAATCATCGAGTTCTTCCTTGGTATATTTTGTTTTGGTCCGCTTTTGTGGCATGTTACTTTGTTGTTTATTCATAGCGCTATAACACCCAAAGCGCCAAAAAGATTGCAATAATATTGGTTTTTTGGCAGAATATCCCACCCACAAGGACTATTTATATTCGAGGCTACCAAAGTATGACCAAATGCTGCTATAGCGGTATGTAGAGTGCGATCTGCCCCCGAGATTGCACTTTTTTCTTTACAGTACAAGTGGTTTTTTAAACCATTTGCCCTGCTTAATTGTCATATTAGATACAAAAACTAACGGCTATGCAAGAGACAAAAAAATCCGTCATGATCTACTCAGAGCAGACTCCAAATCCTGAATCGCTCAAGTTTGTCACCAATCAGATCATCTATCAGGGGATCGCTGAGTTCAAAGATGCCCAACTCGCTGAGGAATGGTCGCCATTGGCCAAGAGCCTTTTTGCTCTCCCATATGTCAAAAACGTGTACATCTCTAACAATTATGTGACCGTCAATAAAGAGATGAACTATACCTGGGATGATATCATGATCCCACTCAAAAACCACATCAAAGAGTTTTTGGAGTCCGGGCAGACCATTATCAAAGATGGCTTCTCCGCCGAGCAAGCCCGCCTCGCCTCACAGCAAGATGACAAAATTGACTACTCGGAAGAAGATGCCGCTATCGTCCAAAAAATTATCGGACTCATCGATACGTATGTGCGACCCGCAGTAGAAATGGACGGGGGCAATATAGCCTTTAAGTCCTATAACCAAGGCGTCGTCCACGTAGAGTTACAAGGTGCTTGCAGCGGATGTCCAAGCTCTACCATTACGCTCAAGTCAGGCATTGAAGGTATGCTCAAACGCATGGTTCCTGAAGTGACAGAGGTCGTTGCAGAAATGGGATAGACCACTTGCCCTTGGGATTTGGCTGATGAGTATTACGGATCAGCCATTTTGTGCATTTATGGACTATGCATAAAAGATTTGGTCTTGATACTCGCCAATTCATTGAACATGTTCTTTATTTGCGCAATATTTATCTATTGGCCAAAGCCAAAAAAAGATGAGACGGATATTATTTATCATCAATCCAATAGCCGGAGCCAAGAAATTACGTATCGATGAACGCATGATACGCAATTACTTTGAGCAAACGGAGATAGAAGTGATCTGCATCTACTCTGAATATGCCGGACACGCTGCACATATAGCATCGGACCACATAGGTCGCGTGAGCGATATGATAGCAATCGGAGGTGACGGATCCCTCAACGAAATCGGTGCTCAGCTGGTAGGCACTTCCGTAAATCTGGGCTTGATACCTACCGGATCCGGCAATGGACTCGCTCGGCATGTAGGTATCCCGGTGCACTCTAAGCGGGCATTGGAGATTATCAAAGAAGGATACACACAAAAGGTGGATGTAGGTAGGATGAATAAGCATTATTTCTTTTCAAATGCAGGGATCGGGATAGATTCTGCCATCATTAAACGGTACAATGAAATACCACAGCGAGGTTGGTTTACTTATGGAAGATTGGGCTTGATCGAATATTTTAGATTTAAACCCATCCATCTGGAGCTCAGCTGGGGTGAGGGCTTTGAACCCTTTGAAGCCGCTTTAGTTTCTGTGGCACTATCTAACCAGTATGGCTACAACTTCAAAATAGCACCGGATGCCTCGATCGCTGACGGACTTTTTGTCGCTCAAGCCATCCCCATGCTCCACCCCCTGCAGTCCATAGGCTTTGCAGCCAAGATGGCTCTAGGCCAATATACACAGACAAAGGGATCTATCATCCGAAGGTGTACACAATTGGACATAAAACTGAACAGCCCGCAAATAGCCCAATACGATGGAGAACCGGTAAAAGTAGAGGGACAAATAACTTTTGAAATATTGCCCGATGCTATGTCCCTCATAATACCTAAGCATCGCATAGGCAATATTTAAATACGAGCCAAATCAATAAAATCAAATGAATTGCGTTATCCTGTATATGCGATTACGAGGATTATTACCTTTCGGAATTTTATTCTTACTATCCGCTGCCTGTCAGACGACTCAGATCGAAGAGAGAGATGCCTATACCGGCGAAAAAGTGATCTATAGAATACATAAAAAAACAAATCTTCAGCAGGGACCTTATCAGGTTTATTCTAAAGAAGGCAGCCTGATGGAAGAGGGTAACTACCAAAAAGGTAAGCTTGATGGTGAGCGCAAACTCTACTATCCCGAAGGAAATATTCAGATCATAGAACAATATGCAAACGGCATGTATGAAGGAGACTACAAAAGTTTTTATCCTAGCGGGCAGCTCAGCCTAGTAGGGCGATACCATAACAATGAGGCCATCGGAGAGTGGACAAGATACTATAAGTCAGGACAACTCATGGAAAGTGTATTTTTTCAAAACAATAACGAAAACGGACCCTTCAAAGAGTACTATGAAAACGGTCAGCTCAAAGCTGAAGGACATTATAAGGACGGCGACCAAGAGCACGGCTTACTAAAAATGTATGACCAAAATGGTACTTTGGTCAAAAAAATGGACTGCAACTTGGGGAGGTGTAAGACCATTTGGAAACTAAAAAAACAAGATGGCTAGACTATTACACACATACATCTTTAGCTTCATAGCACTATCGACATATGCACAGATCGGAGGTAGTTCGGCCTATCAATTTCTCGGATTACCGGTATCGGCGCGTGTGACAGCTTTGGGCCAAAGCCTCATCACCGTATATGATGATGATATAAATCTGGCTTACGCCAATCCCTCATTGCTCAATCCCGAAATGGATGGAAAAATCGCTTTTAACCATAATTTTATGCTAGGGCAGTCCGCTGACAGCTATGTAGCCTACGGTCATTATGTAGATCGATGGGATCTGACCACTTATGGTGGAATAAAATACCTGAATTATGGCGATTTTGTGGGTACGGATATATTTGGAAATGAACAGGGCACATTTACAGCATCAGAATGGGCATTGACACTAGGAGCATCGCGTCGCTTGTACGAGCGGATGTCCATAGGTGCCAATTTGAGCTTTATCCAAGCAAACTTCGAAAGCTATAATTCTACCGGGGTCGCGCTGGATCTCGCAGCGAGCTATATACTCCAAGATGAGGGCATACTGATGACCTTGGTCATCGATAATCTGGGAACCCAACTTAGCAGTTTTGCAGACCAAAAAGAACGTATTGTGCCCAATGTCCAATTCGGACTCTCTAAGCGCGTATCCAAACTCCCCTTTAGGTATTCCCTCATACTGCACAATCTCAACCGGTGGGATCTACTCTATGACGATCCGGATGCGGACAATACAAGCCCCTTTGGCCAAACTCCTCAAAATCAAACTGCTTTCGGGTCTAGCGTAGATCTCTTCTTTCGACACATGATTATCAATGGCGAATTTTTGATCGGCAAAGCAGAGAATCTAAGACTACGCTTGGGCTACAATCACCAAAGGCGCAAAGAACTCAGCCTAGCTAACATCAATAGCTTCAGTGGCTTCTCTTATGGCTTTGGTATCAAAATCCATCGCTTTCGATTTGATTTCGGACATACGACTTATCACCTGGCAGGTGGTACCAACCACATCAGCATCTCCACCAATATGTCAGAGTTCGGACGAAAAAGAAAACAACCGGAAACGGAGTAATACTTATATAGCCAGTCTATATAAATTGCCTTATACTCGACGTTTGAGTATCGTATAAATTTCTTGAGTTGTTTGATTTTATGTCATATCCTTGTGTACTATGCAGGACTTATTCCTATACACTTCTTACTTACTATCTAGTATCACTTGGAGCCCCACAAAAGGAAATGCTGCAATGCAACATTAACATAACATTAAGCTAAGCATTAAACATTTTTATCAAAATTTGCATTATATTTGTGCATAGAATACTTAATAGTCGACTTAGTGCAGCAAAAAACGACATATCGAATTACTGCTTTAACACTTGCTATAGTGATGTTTTTTACATCCTTTAGTTATAGTGTAGATGTACACTATTGTCAAGGGCACCTCAAATCCGTCAAGCTATTCGGACAAGCGAAGACATGCCATGAAATGGCTGCTGAAAACTCAACAAAGGCTTGTTCGTCCTCCAAACACAATGACCACCACAACAGCAAGTCATGTGCGGACGCTGATGATGAAAAAGATTGCTGTCAAAACAAAACATTTAATTTTGAATCAGATGATGATCAACAGATCCTGTCATCTACCTTACTTGACCTTGATCAAGTCCAATTTTTAGCATCTTTTGTAGTTCAATACTTACTTACATTAGATCGTTGTACAGACGATAACCCCCGTTACACTCAATATAGACCACCACTTCTATTCAGGGATATCCCTGTCCTTATCCAATCCTTTCTTTTATAGTTGTTTTCTTTTTATAGTCTTTGATTGAGGTGCATGTACACCCATCAAGACTTGAAGTGTAGATAAACTATGCACGTGCCTTTTTTGATGTCTTTGTCCAAAAAAACAAAGCAGGAAAGCGTACCAAAGCATATGACCCTTACTTTAAAGAAAACGCATTCAGCATGAAAAACTGTTGCTCGTCTGAAATAAACGCACCAGACAACCCAAAATTTAATCATTGGATTATTCTAGTCATCATAACCTTCGTTATGGTCGGACTGGTTTATTCTTCTTTATAAATCACAAAAAAATTATATATTATGCATAAGAATATTTTTATTATAGCACTTACATTGATCGCTTTTTCTGTCCAAGCTCAGACACAAAGTTGTTGCAGCTCAAAAGCCACTAGCACAAAATCAGCTTGCTGTAGCAAATCGAGTGCTGCCAATACGGGTTCTGAAGAACCACTATTAGAAAATACGGACAAAAAGACTTTGATGACCGAAGCAGAGTTAAAGACTACTCCACAACGGCCACAATCCACATCCCAATCCACAGAAATCAAAACTGAACATTTTAGAGTTTATGGCAACTGTAGCATGTGTGAGCAAACTATTGAGGGCTCACTCAAAAACCAAGAGGGTGTTGTTCTGGCAGACTGGGACAAAGAGACAGATCAAATGACCGTCAAATATGACCCCAATATTATCAGCCTGGATAACATCAAACAAAAGATAGCTGATGTAGGCTATGACAGTGATACACATAGAGCTAAGGACGAAGTGTATAATAATTTGCATGGCTGCTGCCAATACGAACGACCAAAAAAAATCAGTTCGGATCTTTAATCTGAACGGGATAGTATCATTTCATAACAAATTAAAACGCTAATATTATGATGTATCTATGGATTGTTCTTTTAGCACTTGCCCTCTTCGCAATATGGTATTTCTTAAATAGTAGTAATTCTAACATGTCCGAAGAGGTAGATGAAAACCCTATCGATGTCTTAAATCGTAGGCTTGTTAATGGAGAAATTACAGAAAAAGAATACGAAGAAAAAAGAAAAATTATTTCTGATAATTAAAAAAGTATAGCCAAATGAATCCTGGCAATTAAATCATTCCAAGCAATTAAGTCATGAGTTCATGACTTAATTGCTAAATTTTTAAAAAAAGTGATTATGAAATATTTCATTTTGATATCTATGACATTACTTATCCTAAAAAGAAGTTATGCACAGACGGATATATACTATACCCAAAATGCCTCACTCGAAGTTATTGGAGTCTATAATGGGCAAGAGATCAAAGGACAAACTACCACAGTCGGTATCAATCTTAACTATGAAACCACAGAAATGAAAATTCTATTTAATCTCAACTCCCTTGTATTTAACAACGATACTATAAATAGAATGATAGAAAATCAAAATATCTTAATCACCTTCGATGGAAAACTAAGTTTGGACTATATCAATACCAAAAGCCACCCACCAATGGATTTTACGGCTGAAGGCTGGCTTGATACTCAGGAGACTAAAACCAAAATTCGAGGCGCGGGAGAGATCCATCACATAAATGACTCAGGCAGTTATGTTTGTATGCTTGCCCTAAAATTGGACTTAGATCTTTCAGAAATATATAACAATCTACCAGAAGGATTATTTAACGAAGCCAATTTGGTCATAACTCAAGCAATCCTTCAAAGAAACTAAAAAACATAACATTTAAACCTATTTACTAATCAATAAAAATTTATCAAATTATGAAAAAGACCTTTTATTTATTTTTTGCCCTTATACTTACTTTAAGCGCTTGCAACAGTAAAGACAAGAAACAATCCCACAATGTAATGGAAAACAACATGGAGCATAAGCACCAAAACGATGGACATGATCACCAATCTACTTCCGAAGAATCAGAGCATAATCATGCGGACCACGATCACGGTAATTCTGCTACAAAACAAGATCGCAAGATTACAGTAAACGCATCAAAAAATACGGCCACTTCTGACATCATCGATAGCTACCTAAGTATAAAAAACGGATTGATATCTGATGACAAAGCAGCAACAGCCAAAGCAGCCACTGCGCTACTCAAAGCATTTGGTTCTTTTGATAAATCAAAGCTCGATGCAGATCAACTCAAAGAATACAACGAAATCATAGAAAATGCTACAGAACAAGCTGAACACATCGTCAAGAGCCCTATCGATCATCAAAGAGAGCACTTCGAAGTATTGACTACAGATGTCAATGATTTGATTTCTCTACTGGGGACAAACAAAACCCTTTATGAAGATTATTGTCCTATGGCCAATGATGGAAAAGGTGCCATATGGCTCAGCGAGTTTAAAGACATAAAAAATCCGTATTTCGGTAGCAAAATGCTCAAGTGTGGAAAAGTTCAAAAACAAATCAACTGAGGATGAAACTAACAAAAAAAATTGCAATTCTTTTATTCTTAGGGTTAGTGGGGATACAATTTATCCCCACTCCCCTTAACCAAAGTAACCTAACTCCTCTTACAGATTTTATTAAAATGTACAATCCTCCTGCTGATATCGCAAATCAGTTAAAAAATTCCTGTTACGATTGTCACAGCAATAATACGCGATACCCGTGGTATAATCGTATCCAACCCGCCAAATGGTTTATGGCCGGTCATATCAAAGAAGGGAGAGAAGAATTGGACTTGAGCTTTTTTGGAGAGTATTCTACACGAAAGAAAAAAAGCAAATTAAAGTCAATTATTAGTCAGATAGAAGATGATGAAATGCCTTTGAGCTCTTATACTTTGATACATCGAGATGCAAAAATCAAAGGACAAGCAAAAGAAGATATTCTTTTATGGTTAAAAAAAATAAAATCTGGACTATGAAGAAAATAGCTGTAATCTTATGTTAAACTCATATAGAAAAAATCTTTGAAATATTTTTTAACAATAAACTTATAATTATGAAAGTATCAAAATTTGCAATCGCAGCTGGTATTACAGGATCACTTCTTTATTTGTCCTGCTTTTTATTGATGTCTATTTTGCCGGAAGCAACATTGGTAAAATTAGCTAATTTATTATTTCATGGTATGGATTTTACCAATGAGCTTAGAATGAATATTCCTCTTTCTGAAACAATATTGGGGACAATCACATCTTTTTTTGTTTGGAGTTTTTTTGGGTATGTCCTTGCCTACTTATATAATAGATTAAAATAATAAAGATTATGAATCTTATAAAAGCATATATCCGACATAAAAAAATAAAACAAGTATTTGAGTTGATCAAGAAAAATGATTTTTACTGCTTGACAATCTACCAAAGTGAATACACCGAAAAACATTCTGGCAAGGCTCAAAAACATATCAGTGCTAAATACCCTTTTGCTGGTGCATATCGAGTAATAAAACAAAAGATTTTGGCAAAAAAAGAA
>JAJRUR010000097.1 GCA_024277695.1 Bacteroidota bacterium
ACGGAGACGAAAACAGATTACTCGCTTATGCGCTTGACAGCTTATGCGCTTGTGATCCTCGATTTAGACATCTCGGATTATCTTCGGCAGCGGCAAGCCCTCGATGCACCATCTCGGCTGTCTCGCAATGACATCTGCGCGGCGGCACGTACGAAGCAGTCTCATCTTTGAGAGACGATTCTGCGCATCATTTTTGCAGTATAGGCTCTCTAAACTCAGGTTTAATCGGACGAGGAGGTTTTATAAAGCTATCGGTTTTGAGATAAATCGCCAGCTCCAGCATGATGGAGTCCGCTTTTTTTTCTGCGAGCTCTAAAGCCTTTTGACGGCATCTGGCTTTATGTTCTTTTTTGAATACTGCAATCTGTTCTTCAATCATCAGTTGTTTGATGTGTTCTATGCGGTCCGGTGAACTACAGTTGCTCAGGCCAAGCAGTATGATGGTTATGGAGAAAAGGATGCGTATCATCTATTTCCGTATTATTTCACGAATGATTTTTTTTCTTTGGCTGACCATCGAATCTGTCGCTTGTCGGACGAATCGACTTTGTTGGAGAGCACAAAGAGAATCGAGTGCAGGTCGGAGTTCTTTTTTTAGAGCACTGACCTCTTTGCTGACTATGCGTTGGAGATCTATGCGGATATCTTGATCTGATTTTTTGCATCCGGTCAGCATCACAAGACAAAATAATATGTACCACTTGGTCATATTTTCTTTTTTAGTTCAAAATTTTGTCCGAGGTACAATTTGCGGACTAGCTCGTCACTTGCCAGTTGTTCTGCTGTGCCGGATCGGAGGATAGCACCTTCAAACATAAGATAGGCCCTATCTGTGATAGCGAGGGTCTCTTGTACATTATGATCGGTGATCAAGATTCCTATGTTCCTAGACTTCAGCTGACTAACTATGGACTGAATATCCTCTACGGCTATGGGGTCGATACCTGCAAAAGGCTCGTCGAGTAGGATGAATTTTGGATCCGTGGCTAGTGCACGTGCTATTTCTGTCCTGCGTCGTTCGCCTCCGGATAGCGTGTCACCAAAGCTATTGCGTACGGTTTCCAGTCCAAATTCGGAGATGAGGGATTCGAGTTTGTCCGCTTGGTCAGACTTGCTCAGTTTGGTCATTTCGAGTACGGCTTTGATATTGTTTTCTACCGATAGCTTTCTAAATACTGAAGGCTCCTGAGGCAAATATCCGATGCCTCGGCGTGCTCGCTTATACATAGGCAGTGAGGTGATGTCACGGTCATCTAAATAAACTTTTCCTGCATTGGGTTTGATGAATCCAACTACCATATAAAAAGTGGTAGTCTTGCCTGCACCATTGGGACCCAATAGTCCTACGATTTCTCCCTGAGACACTTCGATGCTCACATCGGAAACCACCTGTCGCCTTCCGTATTTTTTAATCAAATTTTTTGCAATAAGCTGCATAGGACAAAGGTATCAATTAAAGCAGTGCTAGCCAATTAGGGTAAAAGAATTTATCAGATTTCATATTTGTAAATATTTACAAAATTAAATACATGTGTGTGGCACTTTCTATATTTCTCATTTACTGTTTCCAAACTATCTCGATGGATAGATCCCAGTTTGCTCTGAGTTCTTTTTCTTCAGTAATCATCAGTCTTTCGGGTGGTATTTTTTTTAGATGTTGTCCACCGTCCCATCTACCATTCTGATTGCGGTCTTCTATAATTGTAAATCGATATTTGGCCGGAGGATATAAAGTGAGTTCAGCGTGATAAATACTGTCGTGATGTATTTTGCGTAGTTCGCGATATTTTGGAGCATCTATCCATAGCAGATATTGCTTTGATGGATCTAACTGTCTGATTTTGAGTGTTATGTTACCTAATGTTTCAGGGTCTTTTACTTGATAAGCAAAGGTAATCGTATCCGGATTGGTACTGTCCCTATAGTCGGTGATAGCATCGGGGAGCAAATACATTGTAGCCTTAGATTTTGTTGGATTGACCATAAGCGACCAATGCATCAACAGGCTGTCTTTGGTTCTGGCGCGTGTACAAGGGTAAGTGCCTAGTGTATCTGAGTAATAGCATTTGGTCGTATCTATAGATGTAACGGGTATATTGAACCGAAGGGGCAAAAGGCCATTGGGTTGGGTAAATATTTTATTTTTATTCAGGTTGATTAATTTTAATTTTTGGTCTATTTTTTTTGGTGAGGGTTGATAATCCAAGGTATCGACTTGGTCGGGTCGGAGTAGCTCTATTTTATATTTTTTGTCGGTGGGCGAAAAAAATAATTGAATATTCTGCGGATTTAATTTTTGGATCAAAAAATCGGGCTTGGGTTCAATAATCATGCGCAGACTATCGGAGCTTCCTAAGTAATCAATAAACAACTGACCGAGTGTGTCATCATTATGACTATTTAGAAAAAAAGGGAATCGGGGTTGGTAGAGGGAGAGTTCTACATAGTTTTGGATCGTGTCGGATGTAGTTATTGTTTGAGGATAGAAAGCGAGCTGTTCTCCTAATTGGTCAAAATAATAATTGCGATTATTGTCTTGTAGTGCAAAGATCTGAAAAGTATCTTTGGGTAAATAAGATATATGGAATCTGCCACTTGCATCGGTCAGGGTGTAGTAATCCGGTCTTGACTTATAGATGATGGAGTCCTCCGCAGATGTATAGAGTGCTACGATGATATCTTTTTCGGCTTGACCGGTATAGGCGTTTTTTACTAGTCCTTTTATTTGGTTTTGGTCGATTACATCACCTGTGGAGAAGATGTATTGATAGTTGGGGAATGGGTTGGACTCATTGAGGTCTTTGATGCTCTTGCCAAAATTGATGACATATGTGGTCTGGGGTCTCAGGATTTCACGACGATCAAAGCTCAGGATGAGGGATTTGCCTTTGAGCTTAATATCAGGAGGGTATTTGAGTTCGGGAGAGATAATAATTTCTTTGGAAGCCTGCTGGAGTACTACCCATTCGTCAAAACTTAGTTTGATTTCTTTAGGGTAGCTATTGGTCAGGAACATGGGCGAGGAGGAAAGTGTATCGAGCTTAGGAGGAGTTCTGTCGATAGGACCTCCGCTGGGGAGGCTTGGATTGGCACAACTGCATAGCGTCCACAAGCCTATCATTGTGATGCGAAGTCCGGATGAAGCGATATAGTGCCAAAGTTTCTCGTACATTATGACAAATTAAAGGAGAATTATTGATTTCGAGGATGAAAGCTCAAAATAGCTTCTCGCAAATAAGAACGATCGAGATGTGTATAAATTTCGGTAGTAGTGATGGATTCATGTCCGAGCATTTCTTGGACGGCTCTCAAGTCAGCACCTCCTTCTACCAAATGTGTAGCAAAAGAGTGTCTAAAGGTGTGGGGACTTACATTTTTGGAGATACCGGCTAGTGCGGTGAGTTGTTTGATGATCTGATAGACCATAATACGAGATAATGCCTTGCCGCGACGATTGAGAAACACGTGATCTTCGTATTTGGGGTCAATATTATTTTGCAAGCGCCGGACTGTATGCATGTATATGTGGAGATATTTGATGGCAGAAGCTCCAATGGGTATGAGCCGTTCCTTGCTGTTTTTACCCATAATTTTTATAAATCCGACATCGAGAAATAAATGACTTATGCGCAGACCTATGAGTTCGCTCACACGCAGTCCGCAAGCATAGAGCACCTCGATCATGGCTCGGTTGCGCGTACCGTGATCTGTAGAGTGATCTATTTGTTGTATTATAAGATCGATTTCTTGTACCGTGAGGAAGTCGGGGATTTTTCTTGGCATTTTGGGGACTTGCAGGAGTTCGGTAGGATTGGAGATGATGAGGTCTTCGAGGAGAAGGTATTTGTAGTAGGCTTTGATACCTGAAATGATTCGAGCACGTGATCGGGCGGATAATCCGACTTGAAAAAGTGCTGAAACAAATTGTTCGATATCCTTCAACTTGAGTTGGTCAGGGGAGAGTCCTTGCCGATAGGTTTGGGTGTACTTTTTGAGTTTACGGATATCCCGTATGTAGGCATCGATCGAATGCGCTGACATACTGCGCTCGAGCAGCATATAATTTTTAAAACCTTTTATAGTTGAATCCCAGTCCACGACTAAAATATTCTCATCAGGTGCATAGAGTTTTATCCGATCAATTTTTTATTATTTATACTGAAGGCTTATATTATTATAAGCTTCGTCGAAGTATTCGGCTGTTGATGTTCTATTCTTTTTATTAAGAGCTACTCGGGTTCGAATCCGAGGATGATATTGAACTTTGCAAATTTGCTCAATCCTGCACCTTGGTTGATGAGTTCTTGTTTGTCAAATCCGACGCCCCAGTCAAATCCTAAGATACCAAACATCGGCAAAAATACTCGTAGTCCGAATCCGGCGGACTTTCTCATCTTGAAGGGGTTGAACTCTCTAAAGGACTTAAATACATTTCCACCTTGGACAAAAGTATGGAAATAAATGGTAGAGTTGGGGTTGGTCGAAAGCGGATAACGGAGTTCGAGCGTATATTTATTAAAAATAGTTGCTCCGTTGCGGACTCTGTCGATTTGGGCGGTTTCGGAGTTGACTACATTCGTAAAATTGGCTGGAAGATCTGTCGGATCATAACCTCTTAAGGAGATAATATCCTTACCTTCGATACCGGCGGTCTGATTGGATATGCCATCACCTCCGAGCTCAAAACGCTCAAAAGGAGAAACGCCGAGGCCATTGTTGTAGGCACCTACGGCACCTATCTTGATACTGGACTTGAGCACCCACTTACCAAATAAGGATGAGTACCAGTCTGCATCAAAGCGCCATTTGTGGTATTCTAAAAAGTTAAATTTCTTTGAGGCTTCAGCACTTCGATACTGAGAGGGGTCGAGTTCTGACTTTTCTTCTTCTGTCAATAGAAAAAAATCATCTGACCTGAAGAGCGAGTAGGGCGGAGTCAACTGAACGGAAAGGGAGAAGCGCGAACCCGATCTGGGGAAAATAGGTTCGTTGATCGTCGTGCGGGCGATAGTTTGTTTTATAGAGAAGTTATAAAATCCTCCGTTGCTGATGATCACCCCGTCATCGGTAGAAAATCCCCCTCTATTGGTAAGTCCGATCTTTTCGAGTGTAAGGGTTGCATTGTAGATAAAGTTGTCGTCCGGCCATCTGAGGCGGGTACCGAGGCCTGAAAAGATGCGGCTGATGGACAGGGATCCTTGGAGGAATGGATTGGTACTTTTAAGGCTGGAAGCCCCAAGGGTAAAAGAGTTGGGTTTTTTTCCTCCCAGCCAAGGCTCTGTAAACGAAAAGTTGAAAGAACGCCAAAATCGGCCATTGGACTGGTAGCGAAGGGAGAGTTTCTGTCCATCACCTTGGGGTAGTGGTTTCCAGGCTTCTCCGGAAAAGAGATTGCTCAGAGAAAAATTATTAAATATGACACCGAGTGTCCCAAAAACACCACTGTTTCTTCCTCCCCATCCGGCGGATAGCTCCAATTGGTCTGATGGTCTCTCTGTAACTTTATATTCTATATCTACTGTTCCTTTTTGTGCATTGACGGGGGTATTGATCTCCATACTTTCCGGATCAAAATAGCCCAAGTTCATCAGTTCGCGTTGTGATCTGATGATATTAGCTCGGCTAAATTTTTCGCCCGGTCGCGTTCTCAGCTCTCGAAGGATGACATGGTCGTGTGTGCGGTCGTTGCCCGACACAACTACCCGGTCGATGGTCGCTTGAGGTCCCTCAAATATCCGCATCTCCAAATCGATGGAGTCTCCGTTAATGGCTACCTCGACAGGTTCTACATTAAAAAACAGGTATCCGTCATCCAGATAAAGACTGCTGATATCTCGGCCATCCAGACTAAAACGAAGACGATTATTGATGAGTTCTTCGTTATACACATCACCGCGATGGATACCCAAAATGGCACGTAGTCGGGCATCGGATTGGAGTGTATTGCCTTTCCAAGCAATGTTTCTGATAAAATACTGCGTCCCTTCTTCCAGCTTTACCAATATTTGTAGGTCACCATTATCATCGCGCCATATAGAATCTCCCAGTATTTGAGCGTCCCGATAACCATTGTTATTGTAGTGCTTGATGAGTGCTTTCTTATCGGTCTCATAATCGGGTCGGACAAATTTTGACTTGGCGAGGAGTTTTCGTTTCGGTTTTGTGTTTTTAAAGAGTTTTCGGAGTTTTTTGTCTTTGAAATGATCATTTCCAACAAAACGGATGTCCTTGATTTTAACCCTTTCGCCTTGATTGATTTTTATTATCAGTTTTAAGGCATTGGTCATCTTTTCATCTTTTTTTTCGCTGATGACTACTTTGGCATCCAGATAACCTTTTTCTCTAAAGTATCCCACCAATTCGTTGGTGGCATTTGCTTTGGAGTTTTCGGTGATGATGGCTCCTTTGGTTAAGTATTTTTTGACGATATCATTTAGGTCATCATGTTTGTTTTTCTTTACTCCACGATAGGTATATCTAGACAGGCGGGCACGTTCTTTGACTTTGATGATCAAAAAGATGACATCACCTATGCGTTTTTCTTGAAGTATCTGGACATCTGTAAATAAGCGTCTATTGTACAGATTTTTGATGGCTTTGGGTAGGGCATAGCCCGGAATGGTGATTTCTTTGCCCACTTGGAGCCCGGATAGGGCAATGATGGCTCTTTCGTCACTGAAGGTTGCCCCTTCTACCTTGACACCCCCGATCTCAAAAGTTTGTTTATTCTTTTGGTCATATTCGATGACCTGATAGGTAGAGTCTTGTGCCTGTATTGCTCCATAGTAAAATAGGCAAAACAACAAGATGGCAATAGTTCTAATTTCCTTCATGTGGTAAATATGGTAGTATATTATTGAAAGTCGTCTCAACATGGTCATTTTTTAAAATATATTTAACGCATGATATTTTCTGAAATCATCCCAAATCTTCGCTCTCGGCGTTGATAGTCTGCTATAGCTTGGTAGAGGTCTTCTTTTTCGAAGTCCGGCCAAAATTTGTCTGTAAAATATAGCTCGGTATATGCCATTTGGTAAAGTAAAAAGTTGCTGATGCGTTGCTCACCTGATGTCCGAATCATCAGCTCGGGATCCGGGATATCCGCAGTATCCAGAGCAGCGCTGATGTGATCTTGATTTATATCTTGCGGTGAAAGCAAGCCTTTCTGGACTTGAATCCCAATTTTTTTGATAGCGGCATTGATCTCCCATCTGGAAGAGTAGTTGAGTGCCAAAATGAGGGTAAGTCGATCGTTTTGGTGTGTATGTGCAATGGCTTTTTGGAGTGCTTTTTGGGTCTTGGCCGGCAATTGTTCTATGTCGCCGATGGTTTTTAGCCTGATATTATTCTTGTCCAATGTTTTGATTTCATTGTTGAGTGTCTCGACGAGTAACATCATCAGGGCATTGACTTCGATGGCAGGACGATTCCAGTTTTCTGTAGAGAAGGCATACAGTGTAAGGTATTCTATCCCGATTTCGGCAGCTCCTTCTGTGATTTGGCGTACGGCTTTTACACCATTACGATGACCAAATACTCGAGGTTTGTTGTGTTTTTTTGCCCAGCGACCATTGCCATCCATGATCACAGCGATGTGTCGGGGAAGTTTATTGATGTCAATGCTGTCTAAGTAGGACATGGCAGATTACCTTAATTTTGGCTGCAAATGTACTCCAATCGGTACTAAATAACTCAATGTAGGCATCAGATTTAGGATCTGGTGTAATGTTGATAAACGCAGATAGGCTATAAGTTGTTATATTTTATTTTGGAGAATAAGAAATATTTTGGCTTGAAGCCATTAGAATCTATTAAATTTGCTCCATAGCTTGTGATTTTTGGCCGGAGAGCTATTAGCAAAAATATTTTTATGTACTCAGTTATTTTAGGTTTTATCACGGCATTTTTATTGACTTTTGTCGCTATTCCTTCGATTATTAGCGTAGCGCACAAGAAAAAGCTTTTTGACGAGCCCGGAGATCGGCATTCGCATACGGTCAATACTCCATCACTTGGTGGCATTGGTATTTTTGCGGGAGTGATTTTTTCTATCATATTATGGACTCCTTTTGGAGTTTTTGGAGATTTGCAGTATATCCTGTGCGCATTTATCATCATTTTTTTGATTGGAGCTAAGGACGATATCGACCCCATATCACCACGCGCTAAGCTCATCGGTCAGGTACTGGCAGCGTTTATTTTGGTTTTTAAGGCCAATGTCAAGCTCACCAGCCTTTATGGTATTTTTGGAATCTACCAGATATCCGAGCCATGGAGTATAGCACTGTCTATGTTTACGATTTTGGTGATCATCAATGCGTTCAATCTTATCGATGGTATCAATGGACTGTCTGCGAGCGTCAGTGCTTTGATATCACTGACTTTGGGTACTTGGTTTTTGATGGTCGATCGGGTAGAGCTCGCTATAGTGGCCTATGCTTTAGCGGGATCTGTGATCGCTTTTTTGAAGTACAATATTACTCCGGCAAAGATATTTATGGGAGATACCGGATCATTATTATGTGGTTTGGTAGCCTCGATCCTGTCGATCAAATTTATCGAACTGCAGCGCGATCTTCCGCTGGATTCTGCTTATGCATTTAAATCGGCACCGGCAGTAGCCTTTGGTATCATGATCTTGCCCTTGTATGATACTCTGCGTGTATTTATTATGCGCAGTCTGAAAGGTAAGTCACCATTGCATCCGGATAGGTCTCATATCCACCATCTACTGATCGATTCGGGTCTGACACATATGCAATCGACCTATGTGCTCGTAGGAGTCAATCTGCTATTTATTTTTATGGTGGTGAGTTTTCAGAGCATGGGCAATCTCAATTTACTCATCCTCATTTTACTGATCGCTACACTGCTCTCGGTAGTCCTCTATATGATAGCACAGAATAAGAAAAAATCAACTCTGAGCTAATGGCAAATGTACTAGCAGTTTTTTTGGGTGGCGGCTTGGGTTCCTTGTTGAGATATGCTCTTAGTGTATGGATTCCGGTGACCAAGGATATGGTATTTCCTTGGGCTACCTTTATAGCCAATGTCTGTGCATCTCTAATCCTAGGTCTGCTCGTAGGGATCAGTGTGCGTACTCCTTTTGATCAGCGTACACAGTTATTTTTGTTGGTAGGTTTTTGTGGTGGATTCAGTACTTTTTCTACCTTTTCTAAGGAAGCTTTTGCACTGCTGGAGCGAGGAGCTTATCTGCAGACGCTTATCTATATACTGACCAGTATCGGTGTTTGTGTTGCAGCTATGGCTTGGGGCTATTATTATACACATAAATGAATGGATGATATGCAAGATCATAAAAGATGTCCTTGGTGTGGCTCGGATGCGCTCTATGTACGCTACCATGATGAAGTATGGGCTGTACCCCAATATGACTCCAAAGTATTATTTGCCAAATTGATACTCGATGGTGCTCAAGCCGGATTGAGTTGGATCACTATACTCAAAAAGCAGGACAATTATTACAAGCTCTTTGGAGGATTGGACCCCGAAAAAATCGTAAGATTTACAGATCAACGTCTCGAAAAGATCTTGCTCGATCCGGGGATCGTCCGTAACCGGCTCAAAGTGTATAGCGTGCGATCCAATGCTCGTATTTGGGCGAAGATGTACAATGAAGGCACTGACTTTTCGGAGTTTTTGTGGTCATTTGTTGGCGGTAAGCCTATCATCAACCGGTATAAAGAAATGCGGGATGTGCCCAGTACGAGTGCAGCCTCTGATGCTATGAGCAAAGCACTCAAGCGTTTGGGATTTAAGTTTGTCGGCTCTACGATATGTTATGCATTTATGCAGGCAGTAGGCATGTACAATGACCACTTGATCACTTGTCCTCGCTGGAAAGCGGTACAAGATCCTGCTTTGCTGCCCTAGTTGCGCTTACTGTAATATAATAGATTTTATGACCAACAACTCGGGCGTGACAGGATCTCTATGCCAAAATTTCCTCCCCCTAGCCCCCTCCAGAGGGAGACACCGTCGTATCTCGCTTATGCGCTTGTGATCCTCGATTTAGACATCTCGGATTGCCGAGGAGGTACGACGAAGCAGTCTCAAAACTTCGGAGATGATTCTGACTGATCAGACGTTTTCTAAACGCTCCCAGTAATTCTGTCCTTCGATCTCTTCGATGATTTTTAGATAGTTTTGGTATCGGCGGTAATAAATGGCACCGGACTCTACTGCTTTGATCACGGCACATCCGGGTTCGGTTTTGTGCCGACAATCTCCAAATCTACAGTCTCGGCTATGTTCAAATATTTCGATAAAGTTGTGCTGTACATCCTGCACTCTGAGATGATTAAAGGATAGGTTTTTGATGCCCGGTGTATCGATGATTTCGCCTCCAAAGGGAAGCGCATACATTTCGGCATAGGTGGTAGTATGCCTTCCTTTGCCGGATTGTTTGGCAAGGGGCATTACTTTGAGCTCTACTCCGGGAATGAGGCGGTTGATGAGGGTAGTTTTTCCTACACCCGAATGACCGGAGAGCAGACTTCTTTTGTTGCGAAGCAAGTCTTTTAGGGTACAAATATCTTCGGGGTGAAATGCCGAGATACAAAGTATTGTATAGCCTATAGCCTGATAGACCTCTTCGAGTTCGATGAGTTTTTCCATGTCGCGTTGTCGATAGCTATCCGCCTTATTAAATACGATCAGTGTAGGAATACGGTATGTTTGGGTCATCAACAAAAAGCGATCGATAAATGCAGGCTTGAGTTGTGGATTGATCATGGTCGTGATGAGGACAGCTTGGTCTATATTGCTGGCGAGTAGATGCACGTGCAATCGTCTGCGGGGGGACTCCCTGATGACGTAATTCTTGCGATCTAGAATCTGCCGAATGACTCCGGTTTTCTGATCAGTTTCCAACTCTATTTGGACCAAATCACCAACAGCTACCGGATTGGTCAGCGGCAGACCCTGTAGTCTAAACTTTCCTGGGACCCTACATTCGATCACCCTGTGGTCTGAGAGCTTCACTGTGTACCAGCTCCCTGTACTTCTCCATACTGTTCCTTGCAATAGTTTTTTCATAGATAGACCATACAAAGGTAAGCTTTTTATATACTGCGTACAGAGTTGTACAGGCGATCAAATATCTCACGGGTAGAAAAGGGACATATGGCACTGCCTTATAAGTGAGAGAGATGTATGTTGGAGATTATAGTAATAACCGGACGAGCGGATGGCATCTCCATTCTGCGAGAGGATTATTTTTTTGATAAAGAGCCGGATCTTAGTAATAAATTGGGATGTACTGTGTATTTTCGTCTCTCGATATGAGTACTTACATAGTATCTGCCAGAAAGTATAGACCACTGCGATTTGAAGAAGTCGTTGGGCAGTCTCATGTAACCCGTACTCTCAAAAATGCAATGAAGTCTGACCATGTGGCACATGCTTTTTTGTTTTGTGGACCACGAGGAGTAGGCAAAACTACCTGTGCCAGGATATTGGCCAAAGCCCTTAATTGTACACAACGCTCGGAAGAGTTTGAGCCATGCAACAGTTGTAGTTCTTGTAGCTCGTTCAATGATCAAGCTTCTTTTAATATCATCGAACTGGACGGAGCATCTCACAATAAAGTGGAGCATATTCGAGAGCTTATCGATCAAGTCAGAGTACCTCCTCAGATAGGTACGAAAAAAGTATTTATCATCGATGAGGTCCATATGCTCAGCTCCAGTGCCTTTAATGCCTTCCTCAAGACATTGGAAGAGCCACCGTCTCATGCTATTTTTATTTTGGCTACGACCGAGAAGCACAAGCTCCTGCCTACGATACTGTCGCGGTGTCAAATCTTTGATTTTAGACGGATACAGGTTCCGGATATTATAGAGCATCTACAGTATATCTGCCAAGAAGAAGGGATCAAGGCCGATGAAGATTCGCTGAGGTTAATAGCCCAACATGCTGATGGGGCATTGCGCGATGCGCTTTCTATCTTTGACCGTGTCGCGGGATTTTCTAATAGAAACATTAGGTATGAGGCTACGCTCGAAAATCTCAGAGCACTAGACTTCAGAGTATTTTATGATGCGGTAGAGGCTATGCTTTTGGGTGATCTTGCTACTGTTTTGGAGATTTTGGACGGCATCATCCGCGATGGCTTTGAAGCAAATCAATTTTTGAACGGGCTGGGCGACCACTTCAGAAACCTCTTGATGTGCAAAAATCCCAGAACCATCAAGCTGATGCAATTGAGTGATGAGATGAAACAAGGTTTTCTAAACCAAGCAGTATCTTGTCCCTATTATTATATCCTTTCTGCATTGGACATCATCAATGAGGCAGACAAATACTATCCCAGAGTCAAGCAAAAACGCTTGCATATAGAAACCTGTCTTTGTAAGCTGACTTATCTTCATCAAAGAGAAACATTGAACATAGGGCAGCCCCCATCGGATGAAAAAAAAACACTAGTCCCTAAATCTCTACCGGTTGTCTCCACACCCAATACCAAGACTAAAATATCTACAGATACAGAAATACCCACAAACCTGTCAGGCGCCAATGCTATCACAGATCCTAAACCGACACCGGATGATGAATACGCTCGAGAAAAAACCCCAAGGCATGACGAAATACCAAACTCCAAAGATCTACCTCCTGAAAACACCCAAGAGTTAAGTGCCTACACAGGTACGAGTGATGTGCCGGATCTGATTTCAGTACGCTCGCTAGATGCTCTGGACAAGGAAGTAGAAGCAGAAAAATCGTCCAAGACAAATGTGCAACCTCTCCAACTGGAATATCTCCAAGAACTGTGGTTCAACTATGCTGATTCCGTAAGCTCACCCAGCTTAAAAATGACACTCAAAAATGCTGATATCTATATCATCGGGGATCACGAAATCAAAGTCAGCGTATCCGGTAAAGTAGCCAAAACCTCGATCGAGCAC
>JAJRUR010000098.1 GCA_024277695.1 Bacteroidota bacterium
GACTTAGGTGATATAGAGTTGTGTGATAAACTGGATGAGTTTTTTAGATGGGAAAACAATAACGACACCTTGACTTATGTCAACCCGTTATATCGCAAAGATGGTATGTTTACGATTATTGAATCGCACGAATCGGACACGGCATTTTATAAGCTTATCATTGAGGGAGATCAAGTTGGTAGCTTCGGCGGAAACATAATAATAGAAGACAGAAATCGATTTGCCAGTTGTCGTGAAGTTGCTAACGTCCAAATCACAACGTATGATGAGTACGTGATTGGGACCTTCGTCGCAGAAATGTGCTCTACGGATGTGGGGCAAACGGATCAAATAGTATCCGGAGCATTTAGAGTACTCGTCGAATGATGCGCTGCGTGCACTTACTCTAATAAAAAGCGTCGCAATAAATTGAGAGCAATATGTGCGGTAAATTCATTATTTATCTGCCGTCTGTGGTGGAGATGTAGTAGCTTGGTGCGTTGGTCATCCGCCGAACCATAAGCGATCCATATAGTACCAACAGGCTTTGACTCGGTACCTCCGGTCGGTCCGGCGATACCCGAAGTAGCGATACCCACATCAGCTCCGGTTAGCTTTAAGACACCTAGTAGCATTTCGGTTACAGTCTCGCGACTGACAGCCCCGTATCGATCGAGTGTAAGGGGGTGGACTTGGAGTATAGATTTTTTGACCTCATTGGCGTAAGCCGTAATTCCTCCCAAGAAGTATGTAGAACTGCCGGGGATTTTGGTTATTTGATGGCTGATCAGCCCACCTGTACAGCTTTCTGCTACAGCCATTTGCTTGGATTGGCGCAAGAGGAGTTTTCCGATCGTTTCTGTGATGTGTTGCTGACCCATACCATATACATAATCAGCTAATCGGTCGAGCAGAAGTTTTGTTAACTGCTCTGCTCTTGACTTCATATCAGACTGTCCGTATGCACTTATACGTAGGCGGACGTGGGCAAAAGAAGGCAAATAGGCAAATGCAAAGTCAGGAAATTTTTCAATGATGTCTTGGATTTTTGACTGAAGAGCCACTTCGCCGATGCCCGAGGTCAGAATTGTCTCTTGAAAGAAGTCGTGATCCGGAGCATGCTTCTGCAAAAATTCTGAGCCGGCACCCTCAAGGATATACTTCATTTCGTAGGGTACACCAGGTAAGGACAATAGAAAACAGTCTCGATATCTGAAGAGCATGCCGGGAGCAGCACCGACATCATTTGACCATAATTCTGCCTTAGAGGGCATAGTACATAGCTTGCGGTGGGCATCCAAAAGTGGGATCTTGAGTTTTTCTAGTCGAGCACAAAGGGCAGCATAGAGCGTATCATCAAAGTAAAGAGGACTTTGGACCATATTGGCCAAAACCTCTTTAGTAATATCATCTTTGGTTGATCCCAAGCCTCCGGTGATGACTATCAAATCACACGAGCGCCTCATGGATTCTATAGCGGAGACGATAGCTTCTTGAGCGTCTGCCACACAGCGGTGTTCTACCAGCTGGATGCCTCGCTGTTGCATATAATCCCCGATCCAAGCTGCATTGGTATTGATTACTTGCCCGATCAATAGTTCGTCACCGATTGCCAGAGTAGATGCTTTGGAGATTGAATTGTCTTGCATAATATCTTTTGTGGGTTTTAAATCAGTTGCGGATTGTATTTTGGTGTAGTGTACTCGCCGAAATGCGCAAAATTTTGTCTTCCGATCGTACGGTCATTATGCCGTGAATGTCTAGGCTGATGAGTTTTAGATTGCGGTGGGTATTACTGTGGTATCGCTCTTTGAGGTCTAGATAGCTATTAAAATCGTGGAGGAGATATTCTGGGTCTTTTTGCAAATACATATAGTTACTGTCGAGTATCTCCAAAAGACGCATTCGTAAGTTGGGTAGCAGCAGTGTTTGGTCTGTTTCCAGTCGAAGTGAGGTAGCCGGTTTATCAAAACTTGGAAAGTTTTCTTGCAATACATTGAGACCGATTCCAATGATACTGCTATCGATCTGTTTTTGACGGATTACATTGGCAATCAGAATTCCGGCTATTTTTTTGCTATGGATCAGTAGGTCATTGGGCCACTTGATGAGAGCTTGGAGTCCTGTCACTTCTTCTATCAATGCACGGATGCTTACAGCACTCCATATATGAAGCAAAAACACCTGTTCGATGTCCAAAAATTTTGGATACAAAATGATAGATAAGTAGATATTCTTGTAGGCTTCACCGTGCCAGATTCTACCGTACTGCCCCTTGCCCCCTGACTGGTAATCTGCTGAGATGACAGTGCCCTCTGCGGGATTTTTTTCGGAGAGAAATTGTGCAGCTAGATCATTGGTGGATATGACTTTAGGGTAGTGATGTACAACCGAAGCAATTATTTTTGTATCTTTCTTTGATTTCAAGCGTTATATTTTAGTACTTTTGATTCAAAATTATTTATTAAAAGCTAAGAATTATAGAAAATCTAGTAAAAGCACGACTTCCTCAGCAAAGTCCAAACAGAATACTCGCCGATGTAATTATAGAGAGTATACTTGATGTCAAAGGTAGCAATATCGTAGAGATCGACCTTACAGAGGTTGATGAAGCTTCTGCCAATATGTATATCATCTGCCAAGGAGAATCTAATATCCAAGTAAAAGCTATCGCGGATCGTATATTGCGCAATACGCGTACAGAATTGTCTATACGCGCCCTTCATGTAGAGGGTATGCGCCAATCGACTTGGGTACTCTTGGACTACTTTGATATTGTCGTCCATGTGTTTTATCCGGAGACGAGGGTATATTATGATCTCGAAGGGCTATGGAATGATGGTAAAATGCGACGGTATGACTTAGAAGATGTGTGATGGACTGCTCTTTAGCTTGAGAAACATAGAGACGAAGTTTTTTCTACACAAGACCCAACTAAAAAAAGAACCTAATAACAAGCTCACTTGTTGATAGTATTATAAAATAAGATATGACAAAAAACAAAGAAGACAATAGCCCGAAGTTGCCTATAAAAAAGAGGCCGGGATCCTCTTGGTGGATCTATGGATTGATCGCATTGATTCTTTTGGGGATGCCAATGATCAGCAATTTTGGTGTAGGCAATGAACCGATTACTTACGGTAAGTTTGAGGAAATGATCCGCAATGGCTTAGTCCAAAAGGTGGAAGTCATCAATAACATAGAGGCACAGATATATCTGACACCGCAAGGGGTGACCGAGTTGGAAGC
>JAJRUR010000099.1 GCA_024277695.1 Bacteroidota bacterium
ATGCTCAAATTCATTTTGATACAGACCTAAAGAATGTAAGTGCATACTGTCCTTTTGACTCATATCGACTCGGCGGATAGGTGCTTGTGTATAGGCATCGGTCAATAGGAGCAATAGCAAGAGCGTCCAAATGGATGCTGACGGAGCCAAAGTATAAAAGCACTTCATAGTCTTAAAAACGATGATCAAAAACTGATAGTACATTTTATCTTACAAAGAGGCAGCACTACAAGTCACACCGATGAGATAGGAACGCCTCACACCGATAGGTATAGGAGGAAAGTACCAATTGGCAGAATGACTACTGTCTGAGCACTTCGGCCATTGTTCTGCCGATATGAGCCGGTGACTGTACGACATGGACACCATGGGCTTCGAGGATTTCCATTTTGGCAGCAGCTGTATCCGCCTTACCGCCAATAATGGCTCCTGCATGCCCCATAGTTCTTCCGGCAGGTGCTGTTTTACCGGCAATAAATCCTACCACCGGTTTAGTACCAAACTCTTGGACATAATGAGCAGCTTCGGCTTCCATACCGCCACCAATTTCTCCGATCATGATAATCCCTTCGGTTTCAGGATCATTCATCAACAACTCTACAGCTTCTTTGGTTGTCGTACCGACTATCGGATCTCCACCAATACCGATACAAGTACTTTGGCCCAAGCCTGCCTTGGTTACTTGATCCACAGCTTCATAGGTAAGTGTACCTGATCTGGAAACTATACCTATTGTCCCCTGTCTATGGATAAATCCCGGCATAATCCCCAACTTAGCTTCTCCCGGAGTAATGATTCCGGGGCAATTGGGACCTACCAGTCGGCAATCGAAATTCTTTAGATAAGCTTTGACCTTGACCATGTCCTGCACGGCAATACCTTCAGTGATACATACAATGACTTGGATACCAGCCTCTGCTGCTTCCATAATAGCGTCGGGTGCAAATCTAGGTGGTACAAAAATGATGGATGTGTCAGCACCCTCTTTATCAACAGCATCTGATACAGTATTGAATACCGGTTTATCCAGATGTATTTGACCTCCTTTGCCGGGTGTAACTCCTCCCACTACCGGAGTACCATATTCGATCATTTGGGCTGTGTGAAAACTCCCTTCGTTTCCGGTGATACCCTGAACGATGATTCTTGAATTTTTATTGACTAATATCGACATATTATATTGCTTCTAAGTAAATAGTGTTCATAATTTTTTTCTAAAAAATAAAGACCTAAAAATAATGATCTTATTGTACATCCTGCGATTCTTCAAAAATAAAAATATCCTCGTCTTCACGGTGCATAAAATACTCTTCACGAGCATATTTTTCTTTATTGCGCTCGATTTCCTCCTTTTTGGATAGGGTCAAATCTATTTGTTCGCGGTAGTATTTTTTTTGGTTTTCCATCTCTCGTAGTTGGTTAGAAAGCTTGTGCCGATTTATCAAGTTGTGCTGATCAATAAAGACAATCCAGACCAAAAAAAATAGAAAAGTCAGAGTGTACTTATTAAAGAAACCCCTCCAATGAAAGCCCGACTTGTTACTTATATTTTTCAATTAATTAATATTAAGCGACTAATATATGACAAATATTTATAATCCGAAAATTGTTTTGCCCGGAAAAACAGCTGACTCCCCTAATTCTTCTTCGATTCTGAGTAGTTGGTTGTACTTAGCGACTCGATCTGAACGTGAGGCACTACCGGTTTTTATCTGTCCGGCATTGAGAGCTACACTCAAGTCGGCGATGGTGGTGTCTGTAGTTTCTCCGGACCGATGGCTGATGACAGAGCTATATCCGTTGCGTGTAGCCATATCTACCGTACTGATGGTTTCGGTGAGTGTCCCTATTTGATTTAATTTGATGAGGATAGCATTGGCGATATCACCTTCGATACCTCGAACGAGTCGATGGATATTTGTGACAAAGAGGTCATCACCGACGATCTGTATTTTTTGTCCTAATTTTTGGGTCATCAGAGCCCATCCTGCCCAGTCATCTTCAGCCAGACCATCTTCGATACTGATGATTGGGTATTGTTCACACCACTGCTCCCAATAGCTTACCATTTGTTCGCTCGTGAGCTTGTCACCGGAGGACTTATGCAGATGATATATCTGTTTTTCCTTGTCATAATATTCTGTTGAGGCAGGATCTAATGCTATAAAGACATCTTCACCGGGTCGATAACCTGCTGACTCGATGGCTTTAAGTACGATTTCTATAGCATCCTCATTAGATTTAAGGTTTGGTGCAAAACCACCTTCATCTCCAACATTGGTAGAAAAGCCTTTCTTTTTAAGTTCTTTTTTTAGTTGGTGAAAGATTTCTACGCCCATCTGCAAGGCATCAGAAAAATAATCTGCCCCAGCCGGTACGATCATAAATTCCTGGAAGTCAATACTATTGTCTGCATGGCTCCCTCCGTTGAGTATATTCATCATTGGGACGGGGAGGACATGGGCATTTACTCCACCGAGATATCGGTACAATGGCTGATGCATAGTAGCGGCAGCGGCTTTGGCTATAGCCAAAGAGACACCGAGTATAGCATTGGCTCCGAGTTTGGATTTATTGGTTGTACCATCCAGTTCTATCAGTAGGTCATCTATATAGATCTGATCAAAGATATCGAGTCCTTTGAGTTCGTCGGCGATCAATCCATTGACGTTCATACAAGCATTTAGCACGCCTTTTCCGCCGAATCTCTTGGGGTCTTCATCACGTATTTCTACAGCTTCATGGATACCTGTAGAAGCACCGGATGGCACTGCTGCTCTACTGATGATCCCGGTATCGGTAAGGACTTCGACCTCGACAGTTGGATTCCCTCTGGAGTCTAAGATTTCGCGTGCTCTGATATCGACTATATCACTCATAATCTAAATAAAATTAGTTAGTTTGGGTTGCTAATTGGTCCATTTGGTTGATAAAGTCATCAAAAAGGTAACGTGCATCATGCGGGCCGGGAGATGCTTCGGGATGATATTGGATAGAAAAAGCGGGTTTGTTTTTTAGTTGGATACCTTCGATAGTTTGGTCGTTGAGATTGACGTGTGTGACTTGGACGATATCTGCAGCAGCCCTGATAGCTTCTGCTTTTACTCCAAATCCATGATTTTGGCTAGTGATTTCGCTTTTTTGGGTTTGAAGATGGAGTATGGGATGATTGATGCCTCTATGACCGTGGTGCATTTTATAGGTATCAATGCCTATAGCACGAGCTAGAAGTTGGTGTCCTAGGCAGATACCGAAGACAGCTTTGTCCAGATCGAGGATTTCTTTTATGGCTTCTACGGCATAGTCCATAGCTGCAGGATCGCCCGGACCATTGGACAAAAAATAACCATCAGGTTGCCAAGCGATGAGTTCGCTAGCGGGAGTTTTGGCCGGAAAAACTTTGATATGGCATCCTCGCTCTACCAGACAGTTCAAAATATTTTTTTTAACGCCATAGTCATACACTGCGACGCGATATCTACTCCCTGCAGTATCGAGTTCATAAGCTTCGGTTGTGGACACTTTACTAGCCAGTTCGAGTCCTTCCATAGAGGGGACTTCTTTGAGTTTGGTTTTGAGCTGATCGATATCGAGGATTTCGGAAGAGATGATGGCATTCATAGCACCCTTTGATCTGATATGACGCACAATTGCGCGGGTATCGACTCCGGATATACCTACCAGACCTTCTTGTGCGAAGTAATCTTGAATACTTTGGTCTGCCATCTGTCTGCTATACAGGATGTTGTAATTGCGACAGATCAGACCGGCTATCTGGATCTTGTCGGACTCTTGGTCTGCTTGACTAATTCCATAGTTACCTATGTGTACATGTGTAGTCACCATCAACTGTCCAAAGTAAGAGGGATCCGTAAATATTTCTTGATATCCTGTCATACCGGTATTGAAACATAATTCACCTGTAGTTGTGCCTATAGTACCTAGTGCAAAACCCCTGTATATGCTACCATCATCGAGTAATAGGATAGCGGGTTGATCTTGTAATGCCATTAGAAGAAGTTATGTCGGCAAATATACATAAGAGATAGGAATCTTGGAGGTATGCCGAGTTTTTTATTTAAGAATGATAGCGAAAGTCGAGAGTAGCTGCGAGACGGTTTTAAACCGCTAAGGACTCAAAGGGGTTGTCCTCCACCTAACCCCCTCCAGAGGGGGATAACCAAACGACGGCGCTCCCCTCTTTTTTTAAGAGAGGGGTCGGGGGTGAGTATTACTGTTGGCACATGAGCACGTTAAACTGTCACGCCGAGGAGGCACGACGAAGCAATCGCATCAGTACGGAGAGTGAAACAGATTACTCGCTTATGCGGCTTGACAGCTTATGCGCTTGTGATCCTCGATTTAGACATCTCGGATTATCTCGCTTATGCGCTTAACAGCTTATGCGCTTGTGAAGCTCAATTTAGACATCTCGGATTATCTTCGGCAGCGACAAGCCCTCGATG
>JAJRUR010000100.1 GCA_024277695.1 Bacteroidota bacterium
CGTTTCTATCAAGCTATCCACTCAAATAAATATTTTTCAGTACAATCCATAAGCTATTTTTTAAGAAAGTGGATTTATTTGACCTCAATTCAGTGATTTCAACTACCGAAACTTGAGTTTATTATGTATTAGATACAGCCATTTGGTGTATGAGCTAAGCGGATGGACTCCCGCACAAAGTTTTTAGGTTATAATGCGATTGGCATAATAGTTGTGTATTATGTAAGTACTACAACAATTAGAACCAACCGTTGTAAGAAGAAAACGCCCATCC
This sequence comes from Bacteroidota bacterium, assembly GCA_024277695.1. GTDB lineage: Bacteria > Bacteroidota > Bacteroidia > Chitinophagales > Saprospiraceae > JAJRUR01. Next base: position 275 of record JAJRUR010000100.1, read on the forward strand.
TCTGTGGATGGGCTTTTCAGTATGCAGATCTTTTCAGAACTTTTTTGCCTCCAAAGAGTTATGTTTCCGTATCTAAATATATACTTCGATGTTAGCACTTATTTCTCCTGCTAAGACTTTGGACATGACTCCAGCGGACTTGGATATATACAGCAGCCCTGCCCTGATGACCAAAAGCGAACAACTGATCAAGGTCTTGTCCAAAAAATCCAAAAAAGATTTGGCTGAACTGATGCATTTGAGCGACAAGCTGGCGCTACTCAACTACCAGCGATATCAAAGTTTTGATCTGCCCTTTACTCCACAGAATGCCAAGCAAGCTTTATTGGCGTTCAAAGGAGATGTCTATGTAGGGTTAGATGCTCAGACCCTCAACAAAAATGAGCTTAAATTTGCTCAAAAGCATCTGGGTATCCTGTCCGGACTCTACGGCTACTTGAGACCGCTGGACTTGATCCAAGCTTATCGTCTGGAGATGGGTACCAAACTGAAGATAGGTCGCAATAATAATTTATATGCGTTTTGGGGGGACGATATCAAGCGTCAGATCGAAGAGCATCTTAAGACCATAAAGTCCGATACCATCATCAACCTCGCATCCAACGAATATTTTAAAGCGATCCAAGCCAAAGCACTCCAAGCTCGTATCATCGATATAGTATTTAAGGAATATCGAGGCGAGGAACTCAAATTTATTTCTTTTCATGCCAAAAAAGCCAGAGGTCTTATGAGCCGTTACATCATTAAAAACAGACTCACAGACCCTGAAGCCTTAAAAGGATTTGACTTGGAAAATTATTATTTTGAGGACAAACTGTCCGAAGAGCATCGATGGGTTTTTGTACGCTGAGTGCAGTATCGTATATACTATCCAAAGGGGGGTTAAAAGAAGCTAGTACAGACAGAGGGGAACTGCGTGAGGGATAGTAAGGGCGCGAGGTACGAGCGGTCCGGAGGGAGGAGGCACGACGACCACAGGACGGCAGCCGAAGGCGTACCCCTGAATAGCCCGACCCGAGGCACGAGGGGCACGCCCTTAAAATAGATTGCCCTTCGCCTTAGAAAGTTAATTTTTTTTATCTTCACCCCAAATAATACATCACAAAAGTGAGAATACTACTCATCAGTATATTATCGGCCTTAGCACTTTATTTTGGAGGCACTGCACAAGGCAAATTGCCTCCATTGGCTAAGTTTTTTTCTCCAAATGAGGGTTTTTGGCAAAATGAAATTAGAGAGTCTACTACAGATTTGAGCATAGATATTCCGGGGTTAAAATCGTCGGTAAAAGTGGTTATGGATAAGAAATTGGTGCCCCATATCTATGCTCAAAACCTGCAGGATGCGTATAGAGTTCAGGGATACCTTCACGCTAAGTATCGACTATTTCAGATGGATCTTACGCATCGAGCTACATTGGGTCGGCTATCGGAAGTATTCGGAAAACGCCTCTTGGATTATGACAAGTCTCAGCGTCGTATTGGTCTTCCTCAAGCAGCAGAACGAGGCTATGCTGTGCTAAAGCAAGATACTCAAAGTCTTGTACTGTTGCAAGCTTATGCCGATGGTGTCAATTCTTATATAGATCAGTTAAAACCTAGAGATTATCCCATTGAGTTCAAGCTGTTGTCTTACAAGCCACAGCCGGTTTCTCCTTTTAATACTATTGTAATTACTATTTCGATGGCTCAGGTACTCTCCAGTTGGAATGAAGATATCCCTATCACCAACAACTATACACATCTGGGGAGGGAGCTTTTTAATGATTTGTTTCCTCTGTACAATCCTAAGCAGACACCTGTAATCCCAAGGGAAGAGTCGTGGGATTTTAGGCCGGTTATAGAGCAGGATACAAGCTATAGCCCTGCTACTACTATAGAAGATCTGTACAAACCACCCTACCCTAAAGGGATCGGGTCCAATAACTGGGTAGTTGCACCTAAAAAATCCAAAACCGGCTCAGCCTTACTTGCCAATGATCCCCACCTGAACCTCACGCTTCCATCTATCTGGTACGAAAATCACATCTCCACACCTACGACCAATGTATATGGTGTCGTCTTTCCGGGAGCACCGGGAGTCATCATAGGATTTAATGATTCGATCGGCTGGGGTATTACTAATGTAGGGCAGGATGTCATAGACTGGTACAAAATACATTGGGTGGACAGCACAAAGATGCAGTACTGGATCGATGGCAAAAAGAAGGATGTAGAGCTAAAAGTCGAAGCCTATGATCTAAAAAAAGCAGGAAGGGTCTTGGATACCATCCGATGGACAGTCTGGGGTCCGGTAATCACTAAAAACGATGTCGATCTAGCTATGAATTGGGTGATCCATAATGATATCAAGTCAAGCACTTTTAAGACCTTTTTGATGCTGAATAGTGCCCGTAATTACAAAGAATACAGGGAGGCTTTGAGTAATTTTGAGGCTCCTGCTCAAAATATTATTTTTGCAAGCACTTCAGGGGATATAGCCCTATATCCACAGGGCAAATACCCATTGCGCAAGGGTCCGGCTTCGCGTTTTGTTCAGGATGGATCAACGGCACATCCCCTCCTACACAGATTCATACCTTCTGAACACAATCCCCATTCGGTCAATCCCGCACAAGGATATCTGGCTTCCGCCAATCAAAGGACGACAGACCGAAGCTATCCGTACTTCTATCTCGGAGGATTTGATCAATATCGAGGACGAATCATCAATCGTTTTCTACGCTCCAAAGAAAGATTGGATATCGATGACTTTATTCGATTTCAAAATTCTAATTATTCAATTTTTGCCGAAGAGCTCCTCCCTCTCATGCTGGATTACATCGATCCGAGTGACTTAAACTCCAAGCAAAGAGCTTTTTATGCAACGCTAAAAGACTGGAATTATAGTTTTGACAAGGATAGTAGAGCAGCGGTACTCTTCGATGAACTCTATCCGATACTACAGGATGAACTCTGGGATGAATTTGAGGCTATTCCTTTCGGAAAAAAACCCGGCAAGGTGATGACTATAGAAATATTACAAAAAGATCAACACCCCTTTATAGATCATCTCCAGACTGATAGAAAAGAAAGTGCTAAAGATATTGCCCTGCAGAGTTTTTTGAAAATGGTAGATCACTATGATCAAGTCGATGACATCCCCCCTTGGTCTGAGGTCAAAAAAACAAAAATCGCACATTTGGCCAGGCTACCGGGATTTTCAGAATATACGGATACCGGTGGATATGATGAGGCGCTCAATGCGCAGACTACTAAAGCAGGGCCTTCTTGGCGTATGATCTTGGATATGACCCGACCCATCGAAGCTTATGGAGTATATCCGGGAGGTCAATCCGGTCATCCGGGTAGTTATTATTATACAGATATGCTGGATGAATGGGCATCGGGGAAGTATTTCAAGCTCCATAACAGTCCGAGAGCTGAGGAAATAGAAAAACTATATAATATACACTTCTCAAATAACAAATAGATGTCCTTTAGATCCATTTTGACGATAGCGATTCTTATTCTTGCTCTAATTGCAGCAGGGAGTTATTTTCCTTGGTGGGTGATTTTTTTTGTTCCATTACTCTTTGGGTTGCTCTTGGATACAGTATCTCCCAGAAATACGAGCCGGATAGCAGCTCTAGCCGGTTTCGTAGCTTGGGCAGGGTGGAGTTGGTATTTGGCATATAGCAATGATTTTCGTCTGACCCAACGTATCGCGGTACTCTTTGGAGATACAGAACCCTTATTGCTCCTATTGATATGCGGCGTAATGGGCGCTTTTTATGCAGCTTTAGGCGCATATCTTGGACGCTTGATCCGACTCCGATTTTGGAAGACCACATCCCAAAACAACCTTGTCAAAAAGTGAACTGTTTTCTAAATCACCACCTAATAAAACGAAGCGTCATCCGTTGACCATATACCTGAAATCGTATAAAATAGATAGTTGATTGGAGATCTTGGATCGAAATATCTTGATTTGTATTTATAGTGCCCTTTTTAATTATTCGACCGGAGATATCGGTGATTTCATATGGGAAGTGCATTTGGCGGTCTGAAAGAATCCGAATGTTTGTATTCGCCGGATTGGGACTCAATGTCAGCTTTGGTGCATTTTCGATTTGTTTGGTTGCAACTAATGCATCGATATTCATTTGCGTATGATAGATCATCAATCCTCCGGATAGATTTCCGGTGATCAACTCTAACCGACCGTCATCATCCAAGTCCCAAAGCAATGGTTGAGCGCGATCACCTACATCGATCCGGCCCAAAAAGTCATCGTGCAGCTCAAAGGCTCCATTCAATGTCTGTCGTATGTTTTTATATAGCCGTATCGTACCGTTCTTTGTACCGACTAGGAGTGCCAAATCCCCTCCTTGTTCTATAAATTGCGGAGAAGCATAGCCTTTGTTGGTCGATCTGATATCGCGGGTATTTACCCTGCCAAAACAGGGATCATTCGGCGCTTGGTTTACATTGGACTCAAACATCGGCTCGGTAGTACTACCGATATTTTTATAAAAGTTGAGATGACTACACTTGATGGGGAGATTGGGGTCATTATTGCCGTTGCTCTCACCTATGACCAAATCTTTTAGTCCGTCTCCATCGATATCAACAATAGTAGGGTTGGCGAGGCTTCCAACATCTATTCCCATATAATTCATTACAGGCTCTTTGAATTGCATTACATTGCCTACACCGGCTATATTTTCAAAATAAATCAATTTGCCGGATTGATTACCTATGAGCAAGTCTTGGTCGCCATCCCCATCCAGGTCCCCTAAGTCCGGTGTCAGGTAAAAATTAGTACTACCGTACAAATCTTTAAAGCCCAACCAATCATCCGTCACCAGTTGGAAGAAGGGTTGCTCAGAAGTACCTGTATTCTGAAATAAATAGAGCTGTCCTCCATTCCGACCTTCAGAATTGATGCGGCCATAGACTCCGACGAGGATATCCCAAAGACCGTCTGCATTATAATCTACTATAGCGGGGTGAGATCCTTGAGATAAATCGATCATATCTTCTGTAAGGAAATCGCGCGACATGAGTTGCGGCGCTGAATGCCCTGCTGTGCCCTGATCCAAATACAAGTGCGCTACCTGAACATTCTCTGTATTCAGATATTCATTTGGAGCTGCAATGATATCTTGCAAACCATCGTTATTGACATCCAAGACAAATGTCGAAATAAAAGTGCGTATATTGATAGCTTGGTCATCTGCAGGAAAGTTCATCTCAACAGCTGTCATATAGGCTTTTTGCGGAGTACCGGTATTGCGCAAAAAAGTGATGTGGTCATTAGCTATATCACCCACGAGAAGATCGTACAGTTGATCTTGATCTCTGTCATACAAGCTGATGCTCGAACCCGTATGTCGAGTAGTAATGACATCCTCTCCGTTAAATAACTCATAACAATTGTCCGGATCAGAACTCAGCAGCACTTGGGCATCTTCTGTCCCAACCTCAAAAAATTTGCCCCAACAACGATCCGTGCGTTTAAATACCAATTGGTCTAGCGATAAGCCTCGCTCTACAGACATGTTTTGGAAATACTCCACATAACTACCGCCTCCATCAAAATCCAAAATATCCAAATCACCGTCGCCATCAATATCTTCAATAGCCGGTTTATCACCCGATAGTACCTCCAACTGCCGCATACTAAAATCTTCCGCTTCAAAATATACTACATTGAAAGGGCCTTGGTCTAGCTCAACCAATTTCCAATTGAGCTGCTGTCCATCCCAACTTCCTTTATAAAATTGAATACCGAATAGGATCGGAATCGAGTCACTTGTAACGATGTCAGGTACTCCATCAGCATTATAATCGCGAATCATCGCCCAATCGTTGAGTCTTGGGAACAGTCCTTCGTATTGAGGTGCATGTGTATAAAAAGGGTAGCTATCTTCGGTGCGCAGATAAGTGATCACCCGATCTCCTACCCTATCGAATATAAATAAGTCCATCACACCATCCATATTGAGATCAATTTCTGAAAACTGCGGTGAATTGAGGCCTCCGGCATAAGGGCTTCGGAGTTGATGATCTGTTTGAAATTTTATACTAGAAGCCGGAACAAAAGGCTGAGCAGCAAGAGTATACGTCAAAAGGCTCAAGCAAAATAACAAGAGTACTACACTATACATCGATATGTAGCGACAACAAAAGGAAGGGAAAGCATGATTCATAAATTTGATTATTTTAGCCAAAAATATAGAACAAAAATAGAATAATATGCTCAGAATTTGTTGCTTATGCCTCTTTATATTGATTTTGGCTAGTGGGTTGACAGCTCAAGAGAACACACTGACTAGAGCAACACAAGACATTCGTCTGGGACTAAGCGACGATCAAGTATTATTAAGTGTATCGCCCGCACAAACAGGCCATTTTACACTTGAGATCAATGACAAAGAAGTGGAACTACAGTTGACGCGAGGTGTAGTAGCTATCGGGCAATATTTTCAAAAACCAGGTCTATACCACTTGAAGTGGAAGTCTAATGAAGGTAGTTCACATGAGTTGTACCACTATTCGGAATCTAGTGACAAGCATATGCGACTCAAGCATATCCCTCTATGGTTATCGATAGTACCACCTCTATTGGCTATTATACTGGCATTAATTTTTAAGGAAGTTATTTTGTCTTTATTTATCGGAATATGGTCAGGTGTATTTATCATTGGTGGGATGCAGTTTGCCTCACCGTCATTTTACATAAAGTCAGTACTTGAGGTTGTGGACAAGTATATCATTGGCGCACTAAATGATACGGGGCATCTATCCGTCATCGTTTTTTCGTTATTGATCGGTGGGATGGTCGCCATCATATCCAAAAATGGTGGTATGGCAGGAGTAGTACAATCTCTATCCC
>JAJRUR010000101.1 GCA_024277695.1 Bacteroidota bacterium
ACCAAGTCTATTATGTAGAATTAAATATCCAACTCAATGAATAAAAACAAATACAATATGCTAAATGTCCTGATCGTCGATGACGAACCCCTAGCTACAGAAATCATACAAGGTTTTGCCGACTCCCTACCCTCACTCCATGTCGTAGGTGTCTGCAATGATGCAATGGATGCTCTTGAAATCATTAAGAATGAGCCCATTGACCTGATATTTTTAGACATTCAGATGCCTCAACTGACCGGAGTGGAGCTCATCAGATCACTCAAAAATCCTCCCATGGTGATTTTTACCACAGCATACCCCAACTATGCCGTCGAAGGATTTGAGCTGGACGCTGTGGATTATCTGCTCAAACCCATATCCAAAGACCGGTTTATTCGTGCAGTACAAAAAGCAGAAGAAATGGCAGAACTCCGGCAATCGGAAAATCACCATGCCGCTAATTTTATTTTTGTCAAAGCAGATAAAAAAATGATCAAACTCAAGTATGATGACATCTTATATGTCGAAGGGCTCAAAGACTATGTCATCATCCGAACGACTGAAGGTAGAGTGATTACACTCCATACGATGAAAGGTCTGGAAGAAAAACTACCTCAAGATAAGTTCATCAGAATTCATCGATCCTTCATCGTCGGGATATCCAAAGTACAGGCCGTGGTAGGCAATATGATAGAAATCATGCAGTCCAATCAACGCAAACAGCTACCTATCGGAAAATCTTATAGAGAAAAAATTTCTCGAATGGTCAACGAAAATAAATTGTAGTTCTCAGCACGAATGGACAAAAGAACAGCGGAGCATCTGGCAGACCGTCTCGGTCATCGCTACCTACAGCATCAGCGTCTCCATGGAGGAGATATCGGCATCCATTATTTGCTCATCACCGATCAAGCACGGCTTTTTGTCAAAAGCTATCCCGGCCCCCTAGCCGGTCAAATGCTCCAATGTGAGGCTTACGCATTGCAGCTAATCCAAAACACCAATAGTATAGCTACGCCTCAGATGATACAGCAACTAAAGGTGGATCATAATACCTATCTCATCATGGAGTTTATCGAAAGTGGTATCGCTAAAGACGGTTTTTGGGAAGACTTTGCCATCGGCCTAGCCAAACTCCATGAGCATCCATATGATCTCGCCGGCTTCGAAATGGATAATTTTATCGGCTCCCTCCCTCAATCCAATCTACAACGCACATCTTGGAAGACCTTTTATATCAACTCCAGACTCCTACCTCAGTTCAAACAAGCTTTTGATAGCAATAAATTCGGTCTCAAAGACCAAAGGGCATTTGAGCAATATCTCAAAGAAATCGAACCGACACTCCAAAACAAACATGTCCTACTGCATGGAGATTTGTGGAATGGCAATTATCTCATCAATCCGCAAGGAAAAGCCGTGCTCATCGACCCTGCAAGCTATATCGGTCATCCTTTGATGGATATCGCGATGTCTTTATTGTTCGGTGGATTTGACCAAAGTTTCTATGAGCTGTATGCCGAGCTAAGTGCACTGGATGCCAACTGGCAGCAACAAATTTCCTTGTATCAGCTTTATCCTCTACTCGTCCATACCAATCTTTTTGGTGGACATTATGCTGACAGCTGCAGAGCTATCTGGCGATAAGAGTTGAGCTGCTCGGCAAGAGTTCTCCGAGCATAAAGCTATACTATGTTCTTTTTCTCCAAATCCTAAAAAGAAGATTCCAGCTCCTTATCTAGTGCATCCAATTGATCATACACTAGATCGCGACGGTTTTTTAACTGTTCTAATTGTTGTTTTTCTTCTTCTAACATCGTATCAAAACGGTCAAAATTCGATTCAAATCGATCGCGCATATCATCGGTATAGTTTCTGAGCTTTGCACTAAGCACTTCCTTGAGTTTATTTTGCCCGCCGGACACGACGTTTTTAAATCTAGACAAAATCTTTCGTCGATTCCAACCTATCGATACGCCGGCAAAAACAATTCCTACAGCTGTCAGCACACCTCCGGTGATATCAAATACAGCTGTAGTCGATAGTGCCTGTAAGATAAACCCAACGACGGCAATACCTCCACCCGTGGCTATATTAGGACTCAAGTCTTTATAATTATCTACATAACTATCTGTGCCAAAGTTTTTTGGATTTTTGATAAAATCATCAAAAGTCATCCGAAGTTCTGACAAAACCCGAGAGCGATGGACGGCAATTTTGCTAAACATCTCATGATCATCCTTCAATACAGTAGAGCTGCTCTGCAATTTTAGATCGATGATGCGTGCCATCTGCTGAATACTATCTGCCAGATCTGCTATCCCGCTATTGAGCTTAATCTGCAATTCTGTATTGAGCTTAGAATCCAGATTATTGGTTATAGATTCGAACCACTCTTGCGCATTTTTTTTCTTGGACAGAATACCACTGAAAGTACGCTTAAGCAAACTACCAAATGAAAGTCCCTCTTCGAGCTCTTCGTAACTCTCCAGCGTGATCCGATCATAACCCGCCACTACACTTTCGATGAGCAGATCGATCTGTCTATGCGATAGTTTTTGTTGTTTGGAGAGTGCTTCGTGTACGTCAGCTCTAAAATCCAGATCTAAGCGGTACTGTTTTTCGCGATCTTGGATACCGCCGGTGATACGGTCTAGAATATTAGATGCCGTAGCTATATTATTGCGTAGTTTTAGTACGGGAGCTTGTCCTCCGGTGATGTGTTGGAGGATATAATCCCTCAAAGCTTTGAAGCCGGATTGGTCGCGTTTATGTTCTATCTCTTCCTTTGCAGATACAGAAAAAACCACCGGCTGATCGATACCTTTTTCTTGAGCAATTTTGCGCACTCCCTCTTCGTTGGTTTTCAGATCTTCGCTAGACAGTAGATCTTTTTGTTGGAGCACAAATATGATTTTCCTACGCCAGTCATCATGGATATAATCAAAAAACTCCCAAGAAGACTGGCGATATGGATTTTTGGCTTCGAATACGAATACAACCAAATCCGATGCGGGTATAAATCTTTCGGTAATCTCCTGATGATGCTCTATAATAGTATTCGTACCGGGTGTATCCACAATAGAGATATCACGGAGCAATTCGATGGGATGATAAATGCGTCGTAGATAAGGATTGATCTCAACAATCTGATGCTCCTGACCATAGACGATCTGCTGAATGGTATCGGTCATAGGAGATGCAGCCACTGCACAGATCTCACTGCCCGTATCGAGCAGTGCATTGATAAAACTACTCTTGCCTGCCTTTACCTCTCCGACTATCACAAACATATAGGCTTCATTCATGCGATCCTTGATGTCTTGTAGTGTGGCGGATAGTTCTGTATGATCGATATCCTCAGTCAAAGCATTAAGATCTTTGATCACATTATTGATTCTGATTTTGTATGGTGCAAGTTTTGAATTGATCAGTGCATTTTTCATAGCGTATGGAATAGTTTATATCTTCGGAACGGAGGTTTTTGTCAAGCATTGGTCGCCCAAATATATCGTCGCCTCCGGACCTTTACAGAATAATAAGTCCAAGATACTTAAGTCGGTTTGAAAGTCAAACAAATGACTAAATATCTGTTGGTAGGGTGCCAAGCGAGTTCTTTTTAGACGATCATCAAAATTATCACGAATATCTATAGTCCTCAGATCATATTGTTGCTGAAAAGTATCCGTAAAGTTCAACTCCCACTCCGTATCTAAGCTATATGCCAAAAAGGCAAGGATCGCCAGATTCAGATCAAATAAAAACTTGTATCGATTCTTTAGAATCGGTTCTATTTTGTCAAAATAATGCTCAAAGTATGGTGCTTGGTTATAAGCATTGCGTATGCTGAGGAGATGATGTCGAACCCATGCATCATCATAGGAGATCTGTACATCGCGATATGGCTTAGATTGGTGCTTGCCTCTCTTAAGCGGTACGGAGAGCCGCCTCTTTCCTTGATGTGTAAGAATGTCGCATTTATTTCTAAAGCTACGTTTTTGGTAATTTTCAGTACCCTCAATCGTCAAGTTACTATGCTGTGCCCAATATGCACAATATGCAACCGGCGGAAAATAATATAGATTCGCAACGAGTTTTGTCATGAAGAGTACAAATATACAAAAGCCAAACACACAATTTATTCTTGAGACATCTTGTGGATATACTGCTCGACTTCTTGCTCTAAGATATAAAGCGGTATATGACCCTGGAGCAATACGGCATCATGAAAACTCCGAATATCAAATCGATCTCCCAACAAATGTTCTGCTTTGGCACGGAGTTCTTTGATTTTTATTTCACCAATTTTATAAGAGAGTGCTTGCCCCGGCCAGCTGATATAGCGATCCACTTCGGTGATGATATCATGTTCAGCAAGAGCGGTGTTGTCCATCATAAAACCAATGGCTTGCTCCCGTGTCCAATTTTTTAAATGGATACCTACATCCACAACCAAGCGACATGCGCGCCACATTTCATAAGTCAATCGCCCAAAGTCGTCATACGGATCATCATACATACCCAGCTCTGAGCCAAGATGTTCTGCATAAAGGCCCCACCCTTCTCCAAAGGCGGAGAGATATGTATTGCGCCGAAAATCAGGCAAATCTTCAAGCTCTTGTGCCAGCATGATCTGAAAATGATGCCCCGGGACTGCCTCGTGCAATGTCAATGCAGGAAATACATACAAGGGCCTGCTCTCCAGTTTATAGGTATTGACCCAATAATAGCCCGGTTTGTGCTGTTTGTATGATCCGGATATGTAACGCCCGATAGTATATTTGGGAGCTATGTCATCAGGAACGGGTTGCACACCGTATGGCATACGAGGCATTCGATTGAATACCTGAGGCAGCTTAGCATCGATTTTTTTTGCCAAAAAACTCGCATAGCGAAGCAACTCATCAGCTGATTTAGCATAAAATCGAGGATCTGTCCGCAAGAACTCCACAAACTCGTCAAAATCACCTTCAAAATGTAGTGCGGTTATAATTTTTTGCATGCGGGATTTTATCCTTTGGACCTCTGCTAATCCCAGACGATAAATCGCATCAGCGGTCATAGAAGTACTCGTAAAATAGGCAACGCGATTTTGGTAAAACTCTGATCCACGAGGGAGCGAACTGACACCAATCGATGTACGTGCT
>JAJRUR010000102.1 GCA_024277695.1 Bacteroidota bacterium
AAACTACCCGGTCTTTCCTATAGCTGTAGAATTTGAGCATAGATCGGATCGATGGTTACCCAATCAATCCATAATGACTATCTTTAAGCAAATTTTATCTAAACCTCAATCTGTGCTAACTTTGAGTTTTGGAAAAGCCTTAACTTCAGATGATCCAAGAGAACTTATGCAAAAATGCAAAAAATGGATTGATGATGAATTAATCACAATAAGAAAAAATTATGATCAAACGTAAAATGCTGAGCCACGAATTTTTGGTACGTGTACGCTATGCTGACACAGACCAAATGGGTATGGTATATTATGGCAATTATGCCAGATACTACGAAATAGGACGTGTAGAATTGATGCGAAGTATCGGACTGTCTTATGCTGATTTTGAAAAAAATTTGGGTGTCATCATGCCGGTGACTGCTATGCGCATACGATATCTACGCCCTGCTCTCTATGATGAAATGATCCGTATCAAAACTAGCTTACGCAAATTACCTCAGCGGGATTTTCATTTTTATACTGAAATTTTTGATTCGAACAACAAACTCTTAAATGCCGCTGATGTAACACTTTGTTTTTTGGATGCCAAAAACCGTAACCGAATAGAAACGCCCAAAGCTCTTGTGGATGCTATGGTGGCTCATTGGCCAAAGTAATTGACCAGTTGAAGAATAGATTGTAGTAGATATATTACTCAAGTTTCTGTAGTTACAAAATAGAAAAAAAGGGGAGTTAAGTAAGCTATAATTAGCAGAATTTCAGAGCATTGTAGGTGTAAGCAAAAAAACATCTCTCCGTCCAAATTACAGATAAATCAAAATGACCATTGGGCTACTTTGTATCTTATAGACAAACTCAACAAGTTTTGAAGAAGTTTTCTGTCAGACTACGCATAAAAACTATCAGGAGATCGTGTAACCTTACCCAAAAATGAATAATAATTTTTGAATGCGTTTCGTATTGTTTCTGAAATATATTTGTGGGTATCTGTTTGCCATATTATACAGGCCGCCCCGCTGGGGCTACAAACAGGTCGCCACGATGGATTACAAACAGGTCGCCCCGCTGGGGCTTTTGTTGCATTAAGCTATTTTGTCATCTGCTCCGGAGGAGCAAACGGTTTGTAGTAGCACCATAGGTACAAATATTGTAGTAGCGCCGTAGGTGCGACCTGTTCACCGTTTCTATCAAGCTATCCACTCAAATAAATATTTTTCAGTGCAGACCATAAGCTATTTTTTAAGAAAGTGGATTTATTTGGTCTCAATTCAGTGATTTTAACTACCGAAACTTGAGTATATTATTTCTTCCAACGCATTTTAAGCCAGAACAATGGATTAAGCAATTGTTTACGGTAGTCCACATCAGTATACATCTTGGTAAGCCCGGAAATGATACGAGGATTATTGACGATCGTATTGGCAAAAAAGTTAGTAAGTCCGCTAGAATTCAACATTCGTTGAATCTGATAACTAAACTTCATCTCTGTCCCTAGCACACGCTGTATTCTTATATCGTAGTCTTTCATCCTGTTTTCTGAAAAATCACCCGTATCAAGACAAGTTTTTGCCTGCTCTGCAGCATATATCCCACTATAAAATCCATTACCTATCCCTTCACCTGTAGCTGGATCTATCAGATGCGCAGCATCACCGACCAACATAAAATGATCGCCACTCAATTTTCTTTTCTTAGACCCTAAAGGCAAGCCGAATCCTTCAATCTTTCCGATGAGTTCGGCATCTGCAAACCTTTCTTTGAAAAGTGGATGTCTATCCATAATATCCAGCATGGCTTTCTTGAGATGAATATTTTTTGCTTTGATCTTATCCGTTCGCATTCCTATCCCGACATTAGCCTCATTGTTCGGCAATGGAAATATCCAAAAATACCCCGGGAGATATTCTTTTATAAAATGTAATTCTATAAAATATCGATCTTTTGGAAATTTAACATTTTTGAAGTAAGCGCGTACTGCACCGGCAGTATGTCTAACATCTTTCTCTAAGCCGGCATATTTTCTAGAAAATCGAGACTGAGCTCCCGATGCATCTATCAATACTTTGCACTCCCAGTGCTTTTTTGATTTTGTGGAAGAAATCAAAAAACCGTTAGAACTCCGTTCCCAATGATCAATTTCTACGCTACTTATTAACTTTATATTATTTCGTAGCCGGACTTCCTTAATGAGAAAATGATCAAATACCCAACGCTTGCACACAAAACCGGGAGCAACTTCTTCCTCGGGATTAAAATGAAGTTTGAAAGGGATTTCGACCTCTTTTCCATTTGGTGCACCGAATCGTATTCCCCAAATATCCGTATGCTCTGTTTCATGGATAAATCGATCTACCATGCTTTCATCCAATCGACTCATCATCAACGGAGACTTACCGCTTATAGCATCCCCACAAACTTTATCCCTCGGGAAGCGACTCTTATCTATGAGGACACAAGGGATATCCAGATAACTCAACTTGAGTGCTGCAGCACATCCTGATGGGCCGGCTCCCATTATACAAACTTCAGTCTTTACCTTATTATTCAAACCCTTTAGGATGCTTATTTTGTGATAAATATTGGTTTGCTCAAGATAAAATATTTCTCGTTTACCTGACCAATGATCCTTGCAAAATAAATTCCACTGAGGCTCGGAAGTAGCATAAAATATGGAGAGTAGATAGGATCTCTAAACCCCAAACTTTCCTCAATTAAAATTTGCCCTAAGTTATTTATTAATTGAAAAGAAAATATTTTGACAGATGGTTTTAATAGCTCTAACTCTAGACGTCCATCCGGAATATAATTAAGGGCAATTATATCATC
>JAJRUR010000103.1 GCA_024277695.1 Bacteroidota bacterium
ATTGCGCAGAATCTCTGTTCATCTCCCAACCATCAGGTGTATGGCATTGGTCACAGCTTATGATCAACTGCTCACCATGAGGTGACTGAGCAACACACATCGCATAGATGCTTAACAAGAAAGTTATAATAAACAGTTTGATCAACTTTGGAGATTTTGATTTTGCCTTCACAATATAGGCTATATTGAATAAACTGTAAATCACATTTTTTTGTTTTGTGATTGCAGATATTTTATTGCCCTTTCTACGAAGGGATCTTCCATATTTTCAATCTTTTTGGCTTCGAAGTCACCTCCCATCATGTACATGAGTTTTTTGAAAAGTTGATTAGCTATTGGTTCGCTGTGGGTCGAAATAAACTGATGGTATTTAGTAGGAGCAGCATGAATGAATTCTTGTAACAACATTGCTTTAATCTTTTGATGATCAGACAAGTATTGTTTAATATTTTTTCTTTCATACATTTTCTTGAGCTGATTATAGACACGGATAGATGCCCCGAGTGCTTTTTGGTCCAAAAGTGTATCAAGTATCAAGGGTTTTGTATGATCATCCGCTATAATAATGTCAGGTGTAATACCTCCGGCAGCCTTTACGGGTCTCCCGCTTTCGGTTTTGAAGATCAAACTGTCACTCTGTATTCGATCCTTTTGTCCATCCGTATGGTTATAGGGTTTTTGGATCAGTCTTCCGCTCGGTGTATAATATCTGGCAATCGTCATCCGTACCTCGCCACCATTTCGGAGCTTGTATTGTTCTTGTACCAGTCCCTTACCATATGAGTTTTGGCCTATAACGATACCACGGTCTGTATCTTGGATTGCTCCGGCTACAATTTCGCTGGCCGATGCTGAAGAACCATTGATTAGGATCACTATATTTTTTATGTCAAAGAAGGTTCTTCCTGAAGTTTTATACTCCATCCGTGCAGCGTGATCACCTTGGGTATAAAGTAATAATTTTCGAGGTGTTGTATAGAATTGTTGAAGGATTTTGATAGCCTCGTCCAATACACCTCCCGGATTGGATCTCAGATCGAAAATGAGGTGCTTCAAGCCCTTTTCTTCGACCAAAGACTCCAATGCGAGCATAAAATCGCGGTAAGAATTGGTTGTAAAATGCGACAAAGCTATATAACCAATACTATCATCAACTGCATAATAGCTGGTGACACTACCTAAGTCTATAATGGCCTTTTGTACGGTTTTATTGATCATCCTACCATCCGGCATCCGTCTATATGTCAAGCGGATTTGGTCTGCTTCATCCAAGTATTGTTGAATTTGGTTTATATCTAATCCCGGACCAATAGTTTCGTGTTGATTTATTTTTAATATTTGGTCTCCGGGCTCGATGCCGGCCATTTTTGCAGGACTGTCCGGATAGATATAAGTGACGAAGAGAGTATCTTGGAAGAAATTAAGTTGGAAGCCCATGCCTTTATATTGGCCATTGATCTGATCACGATATGCCGCAACTTGTTGTGGCGAGAGATAGGTCGAATAAGGATCTAGGCGATTGAGCAAAAATTGTATAGCTTCTTCGGAAAGAGCGTCCGTATCCACTTCGTCCACATACCTGGCATCGATAAACTTGAGGAGTTCTTCTATTTTTCCGGGATGATAGTCTGTCGGGTTATTTTGTGCTGCGGTGGATCGATCTTTTACAAAAGATTCGTCCAATTTATATCCCATCAGCATGCCGATACTTGCTATGGAAGCAAGCACAAACGGCATCCAATACCGGCTCCAAGGATTATGATTCGATTGATTTGCGTTCATCCTAATAATATGCAAAACGTTTGACTCTTGCGATATGTTTTGCTAAACGGACGACCTGACAGGTATATCCAAATTCGTTATCGTACCAAGCATAGACTACTACGGACTTTCCATCTGCTGATACGATCGTCGAAGGGGCATCAATGACGGATGTACTTGTCATACCTACAGCATGACTACTCACATATTCGGTAGAAGTGGAATAGTGCAGTTGTTCGACGAGTGGTCCAAAAAGGGAAGCTTCACGCAAGATATTATTGAGCTGATCGCGATGTACGGGCTTGGTCAAGGTAAAAGACATAATCGCTAGGGAGACATTTGGTGTAGGCACTCTTACGGCATTTCCTGTGAGTTTGCCGGCTAGATGTGGCATGACTTTAGATACGGCGCTAGCGGCACCTGTTGTGGTCAGCACCATATTAATTGCGGCTCCTCTTCCTCTTCTGGGTTTTTTATGAAAATTGTCCAAAAGATTTTGATCACTCGTATAGGCGTGAATGGTTTCGATATGGCCTTTTTTGATATGAAAACGATCATCGATGACTTTGATAATCGGGACAATAGCGTTGGTCGTACAAGAAGCTGCACTCACAATGTTGTCCTTGTCCAGATCTAAGATATTTTCGTTGACGCCATAGACTATATTGGGGATTCCTTTTCCCGGGGCAGTGAGGAGGACTTTGCTGATACCGGGTCTAAGATGTTCTTTAAGACCTTGTTCATCCCTTCTCACACCGGTATTATCGATCAGTAGAGCGTCTTGGATACCATATTCCGTATAATCTATTTCTGTAGGATGTTGTGCATAGATGACCTTAATATGATTACCATTGATGAGCAGTTCATTGCCGGCTTGATTGATATCGATGGTACCTCTAAATCGTCCGTGCACCGAATCTTGACGAAGCAAGGCTACTCTTTTGACCAATTCTTGGCGCTGATCTGCCAATTTAGGTCTTATGACAATGGCTTTGAGTATCAACTGATCTCCGCGTCCTGTAAACTCAATAAGTCTCCGAGCCGCGACACGTCCTATCCTTCCGAAGCCATAAAGTACTACATCTTTGGGTTCTGTAGACACTGATTTGACGTTTTCGTGCAGTTTATTAAATACAAAGTCATCGACACTATCATAATTGCCTTTATCAGAGATCCACTCCATAGTCATGATGCCAAGATCGATTCTTGCAGGTGATAGATCATTTAGCTGATAGATTGCATTGGCTATAGCCAAAGTATCCTCGATCTTTAGCGGTTTATCGATGTAGTTTATGGCCATTTTATGAAAGTCCAATAACTCGCTTGGTCTGGAATCATACAAGTCGTCACGAAACATGAGGAGTTCTATAGCTCGGTCGAAGCGTAGATTAGAAATGATGTTGATCAGCTGGAGGGCTTTTTTTTCTTGATCGTGCCACTTGTTGAGTGTTTGAGTTTCTAAGTCTTCTAAATCAATGAATTGCATAGCTTAATTTCATTTTATGATATATATGTTTTAGAGAAGAAAAATGTCCTTCCCTATATTTGGGGTTAAAAATAAAAAAAAAGACACTGTTCATCGTTTATAACAGTGTCTTTGTGATATTAGTACAATTTAGGGTCAGATAAAAACATTATTTATCTCCCAAATAGTGTTTGAGTAATTTTGACCTCGAAGCGGATCTGAGCTTACCGATGGCTTTATCCTTAATCTGTCGAACGCGCTCTCTAGTCAATCCAAATTTTGTACCGATATCTTCGAGAGACATTGGGTGTACGGCACCAATTCCGAAGTACAATTTGACTACATCAGCCTGACGTTCAGTAAGGGTAGATAGTGAGCGTTCGATTTCGTTGCGCAAAGATTCTGCATATTCCAAATGCTTATCGGTGGTAGGTACTTGACCATCTTCGATGACATCCAAGAGCGAATTATCCTCTCCATCCACAAAAGGGGCATCTACGGACACGTGTCGTGCTGCTACGCCTAGAGTTGTCTCTACTTCGTCTGAGGAGATGTCTAGCATTTCTGCCAGTTCTTCGGAAGAGGGTTCTCGTTCATACTCTTGTTCCAGTTCTGAAAAAGCTCTGTTGATCTTATTGAGTGATCCTACTTTATTGAGTGGCAGGCGAACTATTCTTGATTGTTCTGCCAGAGCTTGGAGTATGGACTGTCGTATCCACCATACTGCATAAGAGATAAATTTAAATCCACGCGTTTCGTCAAAACGTTGAGCGGCTTTGATCAGTCCTAAATTTCCTTCGTTGATCAGGTCACTAAGCGAAAGACCTTGATTTTGATATTGCTTAGCTACGGATACTACAAAACGGAGATTTGCTTTGGTTAGGTGTTCGAGGGCATCTTGGTCACCTTTTTTGATTCTTTTGGCTAAGTCAACTTCTTCATCCGGAGTCAGAAGGTCCACTTTCCCGATTTCCTGAAGGTATTTTTCCAGGGATTGGCTTTCGCGATTGGTAATGGATTTGGTAATTTTTAATTGGCGCATGTACTATAGTTTATGATGAATCTAACTAGTGAATAACAAAGCTAAACAACACTACAGCTTGCCGGAAAGTTCCGACGAAAGATATAAAAGTAATCTGAGAAGAGAATAGTTTTTATTGTCATCCCAAATAGTGTTGTGCTAAGAAACACCTCGAAGCTCCAAGGATCAGCTTATGCGATTGCTCACGGGCAACAAGTGCATTAAGGAGCTCATCGAGGATTTGGCTTGTCCAAAAAGTTTTTTAGCAGGATACAACAATGGCCCTTATCAGCATAAACTTTATAGTATATAAAAAATTATTTTCTTAATAATGTGCCGGCTGTTTGGATATAAGTCTAATTATTGTATATTTCCCGCCAACTATACTATAAGCAGAATATGAAACGCGTAAAAATTGAAATGGAAATGATACTGAGAGCCTCTCCGGCTATTGTGTATAAATTTTTGACTGATCCATCTTGTCTGATTCGGTGGTTTTGTGATCAGGTAGATATAGAGAATGACATCTATACATTTGTGTGGCAAGGATCGGAGGAGGCTGCCTATCTGATCGATGACATCGAAGAGGAGCGATTACGCTTCCGGTGGGAAGATAATGAAGATGAAGACGAATATCTAGAGTTTAGGATATCTCAATCTCCCTTGACAGGTGAGACAATACTGGAGATTACGGACTGGTCGGATGAGGACGAAATTGAAGAGCAAAAACTTCTTTGGGAGACACAAATCGAGGCAATGCGTCGAGAGTCCGGTGGTTAGAAGTTGGGTTTTCTTTTTTCGAGAAAGGCCTGCACTCCTTCATTTGCCTCATCAGAAATCATAGCTTGGGCAAAAAGTTCGGATTCTTTTTTGTAACCGTCCTTCGTATCTCCATAGACAATGGATAGTATTTTGGCTACGGCTTGAGGTCCTTTGGTTTTGATTTTGGTCAATATTTTTTTAGCTGCATCTACAGATTGTCCTTGTGGTACGACTTGGTTTACCAAACCATAGGCATAGGCTTTTTGTGCACTTATCATATCAGCTGTGAGTAGGTATTGGATTGCCTTGGATTTGCCGATGCGCTCCACCAATCGCTGTGTAGCACCATATCCGGGTATTAGACCGAGATTGACTTCCGGCTGACCAAACAAAGCCTGTTCTTCTGCTACAATCATATGACAAGCCATTGCGAGTTCACAGCCTCCACCCAAAGCAAAACCTTGCACAGCTGCAATCACAGGAATAGTAGAGGCTTCGATCAAAAAGAACACTTCCTGTCCTGAGGCAGATAAGCGTTGTGCGTCCGCCTTGCTCAATCCAATAAACTCTTTGATATCTGCTCCGGCGGCAAAAGCTTTATTTCCTGCACCTGACAGGATGATACCCCTATAAGAAGCAGACAAATCTTCAGAAAACACAGCCTTCAAAGCAGCAAATACCTCTTTATTCAGGGCATTAAGTGCTTGAGGTCTATTGATGGTCAAGATAAGTAGTTCATCCTGTTGTTCTTTTAATAGTACGTCCATATCCATAATTATTGGTAAGTTAAGTGTATTAGTGTTAAGCTAAATCCGAGGGTGTATATTCAAAACGTGCTTCGATTCTTTCCAGATCTATACCCCCAAATACTCCGGAGCTCATCATCAATAGCACTGTATTGTGATAATTTTGCATAAGCAAATATCGCTCTAAATCATCTGCATCCGTAAATATTTTGATGTATTGATGTCGAAAAGCCACGACCATCTCGTCCGGTGTAATGGGTGGTAGGCGCTTCATCTCCAAGGTATGTTCGCTGTAGTACACAATGGCTTCATCAGCGGGTTGCATCGTTGCGGCATAGTGGTGTAAAAAGTTTTTATTCAGACTGGAGTAGGTATGCAACTCCAAACAAGCGATCAGTTTCTGACGCGGATATTTAGTTCGTACTGCTTTGACCGTAGCTCTTACTTTAGAAGGAGCGTGTGCAAAATCGAGATAGAATGCACTATTGCCAATAGTTTTACGCAATTGGAGTCTTTTGTCAGCACCACTAAACGAAGCTATACTCTTCAGAAAGTCGGACTCTGATATACCAAGTTGTTCGCAGACCAATTGGGCAGCTTTGAGATTTTGAAGATTGTGCTCGCCAAATATCTTAAGATTGTGTAGTTGTCCGTCCTTGTCTACTGTAAATAGTTTATTATCACTTATCTTAGATTTTTGCTCATTATAGGCTCGAATTTCTGCAAGAGTCTCTGTTTGTCCGATCAATTGCTTTAAGGCATTGTCTCCTTCATGATAAAACACTTTGCTCCCTTGCAAAAGGCTATTCAGGAGTATTTTGAATTGTCTCAAGTAGTCATCATAGTGTTTAAATACATTTATATGATCCCATTCTACTCCGGTGATGATGAGCAGCTGGGGATGATAATGCATAAATTTTGGTTGTGGGTCGATAGCAGAGCTTAGGTATTCGTCTCCTTCGATGACGATGATAGGTGCATCACTTAAACGGACCATCCGATCAAATCCGGGGAGTTGAGCGCCTACAAGATAATCATAATCTATACCTAATGACGATAGTACATGCATGATCATAGCAGTGGTAGTTGTTTTGCCATGACTACCTGCTACGACGATTCTTTTTTTGTTTTTGCTTCTTTGATAGACGTATTGAGGAAAAGAATATATGGGCAAATCAAGCTGTTGAGCTTTTAAGAGTTCGGGATTATTTTTTTTGGCGTGCATCCCCAAGATGACTATATCGATTTTTGGAGTAATCCGTTGAGCATCCCAACCCATCTGATCAGGCAAAAGCCCAGCAGCCATTAATCGAGAGCGTGCCGGATCATAAATTTCATCATCAGACCCACTTACTTGATGTCCCTCATTGGCTAGAGCCAAAGCGAGATTATGCATTATGCTGCCTCCTATCGATATCAGATGTATGTTCATGTGTGCAAAGTAAAAGTTTTTATGTCCAATGGTGTGTTTTTTGTACGGCGATTTTTTTTAGAAATGAGACTTGACTAGACTTAGAATAGAGCAAATAGTGATAACTATACTAAAAAAGCTACTCCTTCGTTAATAATTTTATAGTTTTGTAATATAATTAAGAATCTACTAACCACCATGAAGAAGAACAAATCTAGTCTCGTCTTAGTTTTAGCCACCTTTTTAATTTTGGCATTATCATCATCATGCCGCAGGGGGTATGGTTGTCCGGGTGATAACTTGCAAATAAATCCTTCTCAAATACTATCGAGCACTCTTGACGCCATCAAGAGATAGGTTAAAGGTGTACAGCCAAATTACTAAGGATGGTTCCTCTACCCTATTTCTTCCATCCGGAGTTACATATCACTCTATTTACGGTGCTGTACAAGAGAGTCTTGTAATCTTCATAAAAAATGGACTTCTGCCCTTGTTGCAGAAAAGAGAAGAGATATCGATCTTAGAACTCGGATTCGGTACGGGACTAAATTGTATGCTTAGTTTGTCTTATGCCGAATACCATCAAATGCCTATTCGATATACCGCTATTGATGCCTACCCTATTTCATATGCTATGGTTAGCCAACTCAACTATGATCAGCATATCCTACGACCGGACTACGATAAGCTCATGCTAACTATGCATGGAGATCAAGAACTCAAAGAATGGACTGAGCTAAACAAAGATTTTTTTCTAAAAAAAATAAAATGTCGGTTTGAGAGTTTCACCACAACACAGAAATATGATATCATCTATCATGATGCTTTTGGACCGGATTATGATTTGCGATATTGGCGGAAGCCCTTTCTTAAGGATATGGTAAGGACTCTGTCAGTGGGTGGCCGTCTAGTGAGCTATTGTGCTCAAGGGCAGTTTAAGCGCGATCTGCGATCGTTGGGATTGGATGTCCAAGCAGTTGCCGGTCCGCCGGGAAAGCGAGAGATTACTATTGCAGAAAAACCGAAGGGCGAATTGGAGAAATGAAAGAATAAAGGAATCTTGACTTGAAGTTTAAGTTTATGTAGTAACTTTGTACTGGAGTTTTTCCA
>JAJRUR010000104.1 GCA_024277695.1 Bacteroidota bacterium
CGTGGATCAACTCGCCAAAATTATCACAGACCCCATTGGAAAGCACTTGCAGGGTTTTGTGATCATGCTGATATTTTCTACAGCTTTCTATATCGTTTTTGCCAAAATGCGCGAGCAGGTATGTACGACGATCTGCCCCTATGGACGTTTGCAAGGTGTAATGCTAGATAAAAATTCGCTCGCTGTCTATTATGACTTTGTCCGCGGAGAACCTCGAGGAAAGAAATCCAGAAAAAAGACATTGGTCGAGCCGAGCATCCAAAAACCACTTGGAGACTGTATCGACTGCAAGCTCTGTGTCCAAGTCTGTCCTACCGGTATTGATATCAGAGATGGTATCCAACTAGAGTGCGTCAACTGTACAGCTTGTATGGACGCTTGTGATGAAGTAATGCAAAAAATAAACCGACCCCAAGGGCTGATCCGTATGGATAGCTATAATGGTATCGTCGAACGAAAACACAAATTTATAAATCCTCGGTCTATTGCGTATAGTGTCGTCTTGCTCGGACTCATCATACTGGAGGGCTTTCTTTTTGTCAGTCGGGCAGATGTTGAAGTACTCCTACTGCGCACACCGGGTGTGATGTATCAAGAGTCGGATGATGGGATGATAAGCAATCTGTACAACTATCAACTCATCAATAAAACATCTAAAGAGATGCGTTTGGAGTTTGTAGTCAAAGATCAAAATAAGGCAATACTAGACTTTGTAGGTCAAAAACCCAGAACACTAAAAAATGCCGAGACAGAAGGGGCAGTATTTATCCGCATACCCAAAAAGGAACTTCAAGGTAGAAAAACTAAGTTGGTCATCGATGTATATTCTGATGGAAAACTTATCGATCAAGCAAACACTACCTTCGTAGGACCGTTTAATTAATGGAGCAAAAGTATTATATCTTATGAAATTTAACTGGGGACACGGACTGACGATATTTTTTATCCTTTTTGTAGGGACTTTGATCTTTTTGGTCATCCAATCACGCAAAGTAGATCGCGCCCTTGTAGTGGACAATTATTATGATAAGGATATCCACTATCAAGCGCACAAAGATAAATTGCGCAATACTGCAAGACTGACCAAGGATATTGAGGTCAAAAGCACCAAGGATGAGCTCGTCATAGAGTTTCCTAAACTCGCTGCACTATCCGGCACGATACATTTTTATCGAGCTTCGGATCAGTCAAAAGACTTTAGACAAAAAATAAAACTCGATGCCGATGGCAACATGCGCATAGATACCCGCGAGATGATCCAAGGTACTTGGGTACTCAAAATAGATTGGGTGGCTGAGGGCAAAAGCTATTATTCAGAGCGCCAAATCTACCTAGACCCATGATATGGGTTGCTTTTTCGCTAGGGCTATTTGGGAGCCTACATTGCTTAGGCATGTGCGGACCACTGGCTTTGGGCTATTCGGGGCTTAGCGGATCAAAGCCCGGTGTCTCTGCTGCTATCCATAGCGCACTCTATAATTTTGGTAGGGTATTGAGTTATATGCTGCTCGGATTTTTGTTCGGTCTTCTCAGTAGTGTCGTGACCCTTTCGGGAATGCAAAATAAACTGTCTATCGCGGCAGGAGTTGTACTCGTATTCCTCTTTTTGATGTCTCTGGATCTAGAGCGTGTACTGGGCAAAATCGGCTGGTACCGTTCTTTTACTAAAGTGATACAAGCACAAATATCCCAAAGACTTCGTCACAAACGACCCAATCCGCTCCTCTTCGGAATCATCAATGGATTTCTTCCCTGCGGTATGGTCTATCTGGCACTCGCCGGCGCTCTCACCGCCGGAAATGTATTTTACAGTACATCTTTTATGTTATTTTTTGGCTTAGGGACCTTTCCGGCTCTTCTTAGTCTGATGCTCGGCTCTAAATTTGTAGGCTTTCGAAGCAAAATCCCTTATACCAAAATCCTCCCTTATGTGGGTCTCTTACTAGGGGTTTATCTGATTATACGCGGCTTTATGTTTGAACTACCCAAGACACTAGATGTCAATTTTTTGCCGGACTTTATTTGTCATTAGCCAGGCGAGCCAAGCTCTTAGACATGCTAAGGTATCCGTGAGGATAGGGCTGAAAGAAGCGGGACTACAAAACTCGGTACTGAACCTTAATCTTTCCGGAATTGAATTGGGAGTAATTTCTGCGTTACGGATAGTTTTCCGACAGAATTATAGCCCAATATGAAAGTAAGGAATAGCTTCAACTGGTGTAAAGAGCGGTTGTTGGGATGGTTGACGGACCGCCAAGTACGCGACCCGTACGCTTGGTGGTGTGCGACCTGTCTGCCTTAGGAAGAGGCGCACTGGCGGTTATTTTGACCCTTAGCCGTCTACTCGATTGGCTCTTGCATTATATTGTTTCGTAAGGTTGAATTAATATATCGGCTGGAATAGCTAAAGCGCTACTTATTTTTCTAATAATGTTTATACTCATTGGTCTTTTCCTTGACAAAATTTCCGAAGCTCTACTACGCAATCCTATAATACTTGCCAGTTCCTTTTGATCAATTTCCATTTGTTCCATTTTAAACTTAATTGCTTCAATTGGATCAGGGTCTGGGAATTTTCCTAATAATTCATCTTCGTACTTCTCCATTAGCATGACAAGAATTTGCAATTCATCATTCTCAGGAGTTCCTGGTTTTGAATGAAATAATGTTTCTAACCTTTCAGAGGCTTCTATGTAATCCTTTTCTGATTTAATTAATTTTATTTCCATCTTAGATTGTTTTAG
Source organism: Bacteroidota bacterium (assembly GCA_024277695.1). GTDB lineage: Bacteria > Bacteroidota > Bacteroidia > Chitinophagales > Saprospiraceae > JAJRUR01. Next base: position 2,745 of record JAJRUR010000104.1, read on the forward strand.
CATCAATTTTATCATAATCTGTATGAGTTCCAATAAATCTAATCCATATAATTTGATTTACAAATGTAATTTTCACGATTAATCGGTAACTATTCCCTTTAATTTTAAAAATTATTCTATCCGAACCAACAATTTTACAAGTTCCAAATTGAGATTTCACTTCATTGAAATTGGACCATTTTGCTATTTTTGCAACCTTATACCACGCCAGTAAGCTTTGCTCACAATCTGGGTATTCTTCCCAAAATGATTTAAGTGTTTTTCTGGTAATGATTCGCATATAGTGCAAAGGTAGTAAAATGCATGGACAGTTCCAAATTTGGGAACATTTATTTATGAGAGAGAACGTGGGTCTGCACACCAACCCTCTATCTTCCTGCATACCAAGCTCGGTAACCTTACCCAAAAATAGGACAGTGAATAAAATTGTAAATTTACCGTATGATGAAAAAAAGAAGATTTAAAGAAACACAAATCGTCAATGTACTCAAGGAGTATGAAAGCGGCCGAGAGATCAAGGATATCTGTCGAGAATTAGGAATTAGTACCACTACATTTTACAATTGGCGGAAGAATTACGCAGGCATGGATACCAACCAGTTAAAAAGGTTAAAGGAGTTAGAGGAAGAGAATAGAAAGCTGAAAAGGATGTATGCAGATGCGGCATTGGATATTATGGCGCTAAAAGATGTA
>JAJRUR010000105.1 GCA_024277695.1 Bacteroidota bacterium
CTAATCAATCCTTGTATTACATTTGGATTATTTTGAATAGTCAATTTATAAACTTCTTTTGATAAATCTTTTTGTTCAGTTTTCCAATTAAAATTCCAACCGTTTTTTTTTAGAACATTTTTCAAATCAGATTTTGTTAAAATAGATATTTCAGTTTGAAAACTATCACCAGAAATAACATTCAGAATTGAATTAGTCAATCTGTCAATAATAAAATCCTGCTCTACGCTCTGTTTTTTCGTCATACACAAAGATAATCATTTTTTTATTATAAATCTGTTGAGTGTGATTTTTTTTTGCTGATGCACAACTACCTATATATAGGTAATTATTTATTGATATTTTCCTGTAGGCAGGATATTATGTTGATAAACATATATGTTTTATTGCCACTAAGGCACATAATGTCATCCTTCCCTTGAAAGGATGAACAAACAATCGCTACGCTAGAAGCGAAAATAGTGACTAAATGTCACCATTTAGTGATTGAACCGAAACTACTGCTTTGGACGGGATCAAAAGCAATAATGAATATCGATTATCGAATATCGATTTTTTGATTTAAAAGATTTTGTCTTGCCACGAAGGCGCTAAGACGCTAAAACGCTAAAAAAAAATTTTAATTCTAACATCTACTAGTCTGACATCTACTACCCCAGCTTAAACGGATGCTTGCTCATGGGCAACTTGGCCATCGGGTGATAATCTCCTTTTAGACCAATCGGTGCAGCATTCCGTATATCATGCACTGTTTGGATAGCTGGGCGTGCCTCTTCCAGACCAAAACCATGTCCGTCCAGTACCGCTTGGTATGACTTCGTATGGAGATCAAAGAATCCCCCACTGAACTCAAATTCTTTGTCCTCGATCGTCAATGCTCTAAATGTCCGTGCTCCCGTATCCTTAATATGTTGAGGGATGACCTCATAGTTGATACTCAAAAACCAACGCACACGCGCACGCTCCAGCTCCAGATATCCGGCTGCCCGGTCATGATTGTGTATATGGACTACATTTTTGCGGACAGCACCAAAGATCCAGATGAGCATATCATAAAAATGCACTCCTATATTGGAGGCTATACCTCCCGATTTGTGCTTTGCCCCTTTCCAAGAGGTGTAGTACCAGTGCCCTCGAGAGGTCAGATACGTCAGATCGATATCATATATTTTGTCCTGAGGGCCAGCTTCCACTTTTGCCTTGAGCTCTCGGACACTATCGTGTAGTCGGAGCTGCAATATATTATAGGCCTTCTGACCCGTTTCTTTTTCGACGGTTTGTAGAGCATCGAGGTTCCATGGATTGAGCACGATCGGTTTTTCGCATATCACATCCGCACTATTCCTCAGCCCAAAACGGATATGCGCATCATGCAGATAATTGGGAGAGCACACACTCACATAGTCCACAGCCCTGCCCTTTCGCCGCAGCTTATCGATATGTCTGTCAAAACGCTCAAACTCCGTAAAAAAATCAGCCTGCGGAAAATGACTATCTATAATCCCCACCGAATCAAAAGGATCCAGCGCAGCTATCAATTGGTTACCCGTATCCTTGATAGCCTTCATATGTCGCGGAGCCACATAACCCGATGCGCCTATCAGTGCAAAGTTTTTCATGTAGTATAAAAATAGAATTAAATTAACTATATATATTTTTTGGGCGATCCCTTCGGGCGGGCTATGCAGGGGTTTCGTCCTCGCTCCGCTTCGGACCCTCGCTACCGCTCGGCCCTTACTATCCCTATCGCAGGATTATTAACTCTTGGATCTTTGGCTGATAAAATGTGTCTTCGATCACGAAGAGCACCACGACAAGGTTTTTTATAGCGCTATAATATAAGCGTTACATCACCCTTAGAAAATTTCAAGGCTCCCAATACCGTTTTATACTCAATGATATAAGCAAAAACTTCAGGTCGCTGCAATTCACCATTAAAGTACCCGTCCCAACCCAACTCAGGCATATTTGGAGGAATCCAATCACCCCGATGCACCAGCCCTCCCCATCGATTATAGATAGATATCCTGATCTGATCTACACAAGCTCCGGAGTATAGCGTAAAACCATCATTGATACCATCACCATTTGGCGTAAAAGCATTAGGTATATAAAAACCTACATCTTCCCTGTCCTCGATGACAAAAGGCTCCCTCCCCTGACATATTTGGTTGTCGTAATACAAAGTATACATACCGGGAGCCAGTCCATAAAACATTCTACTCTGTGTGTAGTTAATACCCTCCAAAGAAAATAACCAATCCGCATCCGATGGAGTGATACGTATATCTAACTGGCCATTATTTGCTCCGCAGTGGGCAGAAGATAGTTCCAGATCCAACGTATAGTCAAAAACATCCAAATAAACAACATGCATAGAATCACACTTGTCCGGAAGACTATAATTACGTACAAAACTGCCGGGCTCTCGCTCATATCTGTCAAATATCCACACCGAATCCCCGTGACAAATGGATATAGACTCCGAGGTGACGATTGTGTCAAGGACCTGCACTTCGAGATTAAAGATACTGTCACAATTAAAGACTGATCCCTCGGCAAATTGCGTATAACTACCCTCTTGATCAATGATCTGACCGCGAAAATTGTACTGGTCTCCTACACAAATAGAAATAGTGTTGTTATAATCACATGTATCTTTACAAATATCATTACAAGGGATGTCGATAATATCTAAAGAAGAATTAAGGACTAGTGACTGTACTAATTCGTAATTTTGATCGTAATCTGTCTCTTGCAAATCAAAGTCTCCTTGGTATGGATTGTTGATATCAATTATTTGGAAGTCAAGGTCCTTTAGTTCGGTGCAGCCATCTACTACATTTCCATCAAGACCCAAATGCAGCACGAATATATCATCATCATCGTATGTTCCTGTGATGTAGTAGGAGTTGTTGTCCACAAAAACACCTTGAGATCTTACAAAGTCATTTCCAGGGCTATCAATTGTTTTAGCCCAAAGAATATCGCCCTGAAAATTAGTTTTAATCAAGAATATGTTTTTTTCATTTGTGTTTATATTAAAATAATATCCGGAAAGTAAATGTCCATCGCTATTGGTCACCATGGTAAGTGCTCTAAAAGAATAAGTAGGATTTAATACATATCTTTTTGCCCACTTAATATCACCATCAAAATCAGTA
>JAJRUR010000106.1 GCA_024277695.1 Bacteroidota bacterium
ATTACTTGTCCGGCTAACATATCACAAACTGCGGACCTCGGAGTGTGCAATGCTTTTGTGACAGTACCGCAACCGGATACTTCGGACAATTGTATGACGACCACGCTGACCAATGATTACAACGGCACCTCCGATGCTAGTGATACCTATCCTGTAGGAACTACCGTCGTGGTATGGACGGTGAGTGATGCGAGTGGCAATACTGCGCAGTGCTCGATGAATGTAACGGTGACAGATGATGAAGCACCGCAGATTACTTGTCCTGCCGATATTACGATGGATGCAGATCAAGGTGGTTGTGATGCTTTTGTGACAGTACCGCAACCGGATACTTCAGACAATTGTATGACCACCACGCTGACCAATGATTATAACGGCACCTCTGATGCCTCTGATACCTATCCTGCCGGCACAACTGTTGTGGTATGGACAGTGACGGATGCGAGCGGTAATACATCGACCTGTAGTATGTCGATTACGGTAGTGGACAATATTCCTCCGAGCATTACTTGTCCTGCGGATGCTTCAGCCGATGCAGATTCATTAACTTGTGATGCTTTTGTGACAGTGGGACCTGCTATAGCCACTGACAATTGTGATACTGTCACTGTAGTCAATGATTACAACAATACTTCTGATGCTTCTGATACGTATCCTGTTGGCACTACGACTGTGGTATGGACTGCAACGGACATGAGTGGCAATACAGCGACCTGTAGCATGTCAGTGACAGTGCGTGACACGGTAGCTCCTGTAGTGGAATGTGATAAAATCAAACGAGAAATCCAATCCAACCTCATGGTAGATGTACTAGCTAGTGAGGCAGTTCGAACAGCCACAGACAATTGTTCAGGCCCTGTGGATGTCAGTTATAGCCCTACGGATCGTAATGATACTTTGAGGACTTATACTTGTAATGATTTGATGGAAAATTCTGTAATGATATACGTATTTGACGAAAGTGGAAATGTAGATAGTTGTTCTGCGGTGATAGAGATTATAGATCCGAATGGGTTCTGCAATGCTCCCAATCTAATGATATCCGGTGGTGCCGAGACTGAGTTTGGTGTATCAGTACCATTTGTTGAGATGCAGATGATGTTGCATGAAATGCCTTATATGATTACAGACCAAGAGGGTCACTATCAATACGAGAATTTGATTGGTGCTCAAGATTATGAGATAAGTCCGCACCGTGATGGTGATATGTACAATGGGCTGAGTACGCTGGATATGATCATGATACTGAGACATATATTAGGCATACGATTGCTAGAAAGTCCTTATCAGTACATTGCTGCAGATGTCAATCGAGATGACAATATCTCCGTGTTGGATATTTTGGATCTTCAAAGAATAATTCTTTTCCAATTAGAGAAAATGAATAACAATACATCTTGGCGATTTATAGACAAGTCTTATGAGTTTGTGGATCAGCGTGATCCATGGGTAGAGCCGTTTCCTGAAAGCATTTATTATGAATATCTGATGCAGGACATGATGCATTCGGACTTTGTCGCCATTAAGGTAGGCGATGTCAATGGTAGTGTACGGCCTTCTGCCGGCCCTGTCGAAGGCAGATCCCTTAGATCTGTATATATCGATTACTATCAACAGATGGATGGATCTGTTGAAATTACCGTAGAAGAGCCTGTAGAAGCAGATGGTGTACAGTTTGTACTCTTACTACCTGATGATGCTAAGCAGAGGTGGGACGTAGAAGTCGAGTTAGGTGCTCAAGGACTGATACAGAATGCCTATTGGATATCAGACAATCAGCTTGCTATTCAAATCATTGCCGGCTCTACAATGTCGCTAAATCAAGGTGATGTGCTTGTAAGTTTGAAGAGCCGTACAGGCTTCTATGACTCTAAGATCGATATCAGCCTTGACCAAGAAGTTGTCCGGCCCGAGTTATATCAAGGTGAAGAAGTCTTGAAGCTCAAATTCGGTACCGAACTTTTGGAAGGAGAGGGAGTTGTTCTTTATCAGAATATTCCGAATCCCTTTGATCAGCGGACAAAGATTAGATATCAGCTAGCAAATGATCAAGAAGTAAGTTTCAGAATGTATGATGCCCAAGGTGCCTTGCTAATAAGTAGGTCATATCAGGCTCAACGCGGGATGAATGAAATAATAGTAACTGCAGAAGATATCCCATATGGAGGACTCGTCTATTATGAGATCAGCTCAGATAAGTTTAAGCTTGTGAAGAAAATGATATTTAATCCGTAAATGGACAGAATATAGCTATAAAGATCAATTGTAATTTTTCTTGTTGTTCGGTGGTATTGGGGCTATCTGTAAAGGATAGCCCCATATGTTTATTTATAATAATGTATAAATAACTGAATGTAAAGAATATATAATTTATATAAATATGTAATTCTATAAATACCATATTTTGGGTATATAGAACATATTATAACTAATCTATATTTGTCCCGTATTCGGAACCTACAGCCGAATTCTTTTTTTATTCCTACCTAAGTTTTAGAACCCACAATTTTCTGAGTTCTGTAAGTTAATTCAGGGTGCATTGTAACTATACATCAATCCCATCCCAATTGAATTGTCTTAGAGCTCCAGGCTATTTTTTTAACTAAAACTTAAATTCTCATGAAGAAAACTACATTTTTTTCTCGTTTTAGTTCGGTCTTAGGAGTTAGTAAAACCATTCCCATCACCGCAACTAGTTTTTTAATGCTCTTTATGCTTTGGTCACAGGGCATAAATGCGCAAAATTGTCAATTGAATTGTATCAGTGCACCTCCTGGACAACATGCGCTACAGGTTAGTGTAGATACTGCTTGTGAGGCCTACATTTATCCTCGTGATTATATCGTAGGTGAGGATTCTACTTGTTCGTCAGGTGTCTTTTATGCCTTGGTACATACTGTAGGAGATGTTACCGATACTATAGCTTTTGGCAATCCTGCTATTATACCGGCGGGTACACCACTCAATACGGTATACACTTTGGTGATTCAGGATAGTATTACTTTGCAGAGTTGCTGGTCTTCGATCTTATTAGAAGATAAGTTACCTCCAAAAATTACTTGTGGAGACACCACGATGTCTTGTATTGCACTGGGTACTTTTTTGCCGGTAGCTACGGATAATTGTGATCCGAATCCTACGGTGACTTTGGTCAATATCCTTCCGGATTCTTGTGATCAAGCTTCTGGTAATACGATACAGCGCCGAGTATATCAGACTTCTGACCATAATGGCGCAGTTTCACCCCCATGTACTTTGACGATTAATATTACACCCCTGCCGCTGGATACTATAGACTATCCTAATGACACAAATCTGTTATGCGATTCCGGTTATCCGACCACTAATCTTGGTGGTGTGGATGGTGCTCCTCATCCATCAGCTTCCGGTGAACCAATGGTGGGTCCGATCGGACTGTACACCAATCCTCAAGACCAGTGCAATCTGATTGTAGATTTTACAGATAGAGATATTCCATTCCAAGGGTGTAAGGATGGTATTTTGAAAAAGATATTGAGAACTTGGAGAGTGACACAATGGCTTTGTACCGGTCAAGATACGACGATTACTATGATTCAGAAAATAGAAATCATTGATGACAAAGGACCACAAATCACCTGTCCTGCGGATATGACCGTTGCAGCCGGAACATCTACTTGCGAGGCATTGGTCAATCTACCCCCAGCTTCTGCGACAGATAATTGTGGCACTGCGATTACTTATTCAGTGCTGACCCCTGTTGGTATATTAAATTCGAATGGAGGAAGTATTTTATTGCCTGTAGGTAATCATATCATCACTTATCAGGCGGATGATGCTTGTGGCAATAGGAATACTTGTGAGATGAGCGTTACTGTACAAGATTTGTCTCCGCCGGAACCGGTTTGTGATGCCCATACCATCGTATCATTGACCACTACGGGAACTGCGACCGTTTATGCCAGTACTTTTGATGACGGATCACATGATAACTGTTCCAATGTGTATTTCAAAGTACGTCGAATGAATATCGGAGAATGTGATCAACTCAATGGAGATGATAATCCGGGTGGTATTTATGATGAATGGTTTGATGATGCAGCTCAATTCTGCTGTGAGGATATCGGCAATAGCCCGATTATGGTCATATTTAGAGTGTACGATGTAGATCCGGGAGCAGGACCAGTTAGTCCGGGCAGACATAATGATGATCTATTGGGTCATTACAATGATTGTATGGTAGAAGTCACTGTTCAGGATAAATTACCCCCGGTGGTGAGTTGTCCACCTAACATTACTGTGAGTTGTGAGTTTGATTACAATTCTGAAAATTTGGCAGCGACGTTTGGTACTGTGGTTCCTGCCGGAACTATCAGAGACAGTATTATCATAGTAGATCCTGCATGGAATGGAAATAGTGCACCGCGGTTTTGGGGTCTGGATGGAGAAGGTCGCGACAATTGTAATGTAGTCGTAGAGGAATTGCCCAAGCAAGAAAATCTTTCATCTTGTGGGTTTGGTACGATTAGGAGATCTTGGAGAGTTACTGATGATGGTGGCCGGACAGCTTTCTGCAATCAGACAATTACCATAGTAAATACTACACCTTTTGAGCCACTAAGAAATGCTTTTCCTCCTAATATTACACTTTCGGAGTGCAATATTGCTAACCTCACTCCGGATGTGACCGGTGATGTGGATATATCTAATGACAACGAATGCTCGCTTGTGGCAGTTGATTATGAAGATCAAGTCTTTGAGGTGGTACCGGGAGCCTGTTTTAAAATACTGAGAACTTGGACCATTTTGGACTGGTGTCAGTTTGATCGCAATGGTAATGGTATTTGGAAGCAGGTACAAAGTATCAAGATTATAAACACTGAGCGACCTGTATTTACTTCTTCTTGTACCAGTCCTGCACCGGTAGAGTCCAATGATCCGAACTGTGGTACTGCAGAGGTGGTACTGCGAGAAACAGGAGAAGATGATTGTACACCTCCTGAGGATCTTGTGTATGGTTATGCAATTGATTTAAATAATGACGGATCTTACGAAATCACGGGCAATACCAACGATGCTACCGGGCAATATCCGATAGGTGTGCACAAAATTAGATGGACCATCGAGGATATGTGTGGTAATAAAGAGAGTTGTTCTTATACTTTTGAAGTTCAGAGCAAGACCAAGCCGATTATGTATTGTCGTGATGTCATTACTATCGTCGATGATAATGGTGAAGCAGTCATTTGGGCTAGCGATGTAGATCTAGGTAGTTCCCATCCATGTGGTAATCCGATCACATTATCTTTTACTACCAATCCTGCAGATTCATTCATCACGTTCACTTGTGCGGACTTAGGTGATAATATCGTAAGGCTATATGGTATTGATCATTTGGGCAATTATGATTACTGTGAGGTCAATATCATCATTCAAGATAATCAGAGGGATGTCTGTCCGGATGTACCACGAATCCATATAAGCGGAGAGGTAATGACCGAACATGATGTGCCGGTGAGTAGTACGGAGATGAATCTGGATGGTTCCGGACTGGACATGTTGCTGACAGATCAACAGGGAGCATATGCATTTAACGGTATGGATGCCGGTGGTGACTATATCATGCGACCATATAATAACGAAAATGCCGGCGAATCTGTTAGTACCATTGATTTGATCCATATCCAGCGTCATATATTAGGTATCACAAGATTTGATTCTCCTTACCAGTATATCGCTGCAGATGCTGATAATTCCAAATCAATTAATGTTGTGGACTTACTGGCGATTCAGCAAGTTATCTTAGGACTTTCGTCCGAATTTCCTAATAATACTTCTTGGAAGTTTATCGATCGAGGGTTCTTATTTTCGGATGATGATCCGCTTACTCAAGCTTATCCGCAGACCTATGAGATCAATAATCTGGCAGGGCATATGAAGATCAACTTTGTCGGTGTAAAAGTCGGTGATGTCAACAATTCGTTCAGAGCTCGCTTTACGGATGAAGGAGTGACTACTCGATCTACTTTTGATCTAGAGACTCAGAATGTGGTCTATCAAGCAGGGGATGCGATAGAGATCGGTATGCAGACCGACAAGGGTGAGTTGATCACCGGAATGCAGTTTGCATTTAGTTATGACCAATCCAAGGCCACATTTGAAGGAATCGTATCGGACAAGTTGGATATATCTGAAGTCAATTACAATGATGTGGGAGGTAAGGTACTTGTAAGTTGGTTTGATGCCAAAGGTGCGCCGGTCCTCGTAGATGAGACTTTGTTTAGCTTAGTATTCAGAGCCAAGCAAGTGACAAGTACTTCTGATTTGGTGCAGTTGATGGAGGATGATCTTTCCGCAGAAGTATATGGATCTGAGGTAGATGCCCAGAAACTCCGTATCAATATTAAAGGTCAGGTCAGAGATGGAGGTCAATATGTGCTCTACCAAAACAGGCCAAATCCTTTTAATGGTGAGACTACTATTGCTTTCGAGATGCCGGCTAGCGGATTAGTCCAGCTAAAAATAATGGATGTCTCGGGTAGAGTCATTATGCAGCGCGATGTAGATGCTGTTGCAGGCTACAATGAGTTGCGCATATCTATATCTGACATAAACACTACAGGTGTTCTATACTATCAATTATCCAATGACGAATTTGTAGCTACTAAGCGTATGATGATTATGAATTGATCATTGGATTAAAAAAAACAGGATCATTGTTTTTGGGATGGGTCCCTTCTCGGCTTCGGCCGAGAGGGGTCTTTTTCTTTTTGGTAGAAGGTCTAAATAAAGATATAGTATGAACTAAAAGCGACCTATATTTGTATAGAAATGGTACAATGTCAAGGATAATAGCTATAGATTATGGGACCAAACGAGTTGGAATCGCTGTGACGGATCCCTTACAGATCATTGCGAGTCCATTGACGACCATTGAGCGATCGGACTTGGATGATTTTATAGATTCTTATATGGTTGAGGAAGAGGTGGAGCAGTTAGTGATTGGTTATCCGCGGCATGTGGATGGGACGCGGATGCCTTTGTGCAAACAAATCGATAGTTGGGTGGAGACCTTTGTTGAGAAACATCCTCGGGTAACAGTGCATAGAACAGAGGAGTCTTATACTTCTGTGGAGGCTGTAGAAGCTTTGATCCAAGCGGGTATAAAGAAAAAGAAGCGCCGTCAAAAGGCATTGATCGACCGAATGAGTGCCTGCCTTATATTAAAGCGGTATTTGCAACACTAATAAATAATTTTGAGCAAGTGATATTACCTATTTATACTTATGGACAGCCGGTGCTGCGAAGAAAAACACAAATGGTGTCTTTGGAGTCCGGCGATGATCTATCCAATTTGATCTCTGATATGTGGGAGACCATGTATAATGCCTCCGGCGTAGGTCTGGCAGCTCCTCAGATAGGGAGATCGCTTAGGCTGTTTGTGGTGGATACTTTTCAGATGCAGGATGAAGAGATGAAAGAAAAAGGTATAAAGCAGGTTTTTATCAATGCGGAGATGCTGGATGAGTGGAATACACCATGGCTGTTTGAGGAAGGCTGTCTGAGTATTCCGAAGCTGACAGGCGAAGTGGAGCGAAAGTCTAATATCAAGATACGATATTTGGATGAAAGCCTACAGGAGCAAATACAGGAATTTGATGGTATCAATGCACGAGTCATTCAGCACGAATATGACCATGTGGAGGGGATTTTGTTTGTGGAGAAGTTAAAACCGGTCAAGCGCAGGTTATTATCTCGCAAGCTAGAAATGATGCGTAAAGGAAAAGTAAAGGCAGACTACAAGATTAAGGTGCCACGATAGACGGAGGGTTCTGTCTATTTTCTGCCAAAGTCTGCGGGGATTTCACCGAGTTTGGAAGTGTCCCATTTGAGGATCTTGTGGGGATATTGATGAGATTGGAGCCATTGTTCAGCTCTTTTGATGAGCTCAAAAATTTTCTTATTTTGATGATTGGGTTTAAGTTTGGTATTGGCTTTTTTCTTTCGGACCCAAGCTAAAGCACTAATACTATCGGTATAGATGGTTTTGGGTTTTGATTTTTGTTTGTCGAGTAATGCCAGTGCATGGACTATGGCCAAGAATTCACCAATATTATTTGTGCCATTTTTGAGAGGCCCTACATGAAAGAGTTGAGTAGAATCTTTTAGAAGTACTCCTCGATATTCCATAAGTCCGGGATTTCCGCTACAAGCGGCATCAACAGCAATCCCATGGATGTCAATATCCGGAGTATGGTGATCGGAGCTTGCTGGTTTGGGAAGATGTTTTTTGTCATGCTGCTTTTGGAAGGACGCATAGCTCATTGTATAGGCATACTCCGCCTCTGCTTTGGATTTGAAAGACTTATATTGGGCATTGGGGTAGGAATGGATCTGTAGCTGACAGTCTGCCCAAGAATTATATATACCGGGACGTACTCCATTCCATACTACGTAGTACTTTTGTGCCTTACTCATCAGAACACAAAGTTAAAACAACATTTTATGATCATAGATACTCATGCACATCTTTATTTGGAGCAGTTTGATCAGGATTTGGATCAAGTAATGGCTCGAGCCCAAGAAAACGGGGTTCAAAAGATATTGCTCCCCAATATTGATTCTAAGACTATACAGTCCATGTATGCACTTGAGCAGAAATATCCGGATATGGTGATGGCAATGATGGGGCTGCATCCCTGCCATGTTCAGGAAGACTATCAAGAGGAATTGATAATAATAAAGAAAGAGTTGGATAGAAGATCCTTTATAGCGGTAGGGGAGATTGGGATAGACTTGTACTGGGATAAACAATATGTTGTCCAACAAAAAGAAGCTTTTATCACACAATGCCGTTGGGCAGCAGCATTGGATATCCCTGTGGTGATACATGCGAGAGAATCTCTGGAGATCTTGTTGGATATTTTGGAGCATATTGGATTGGAGCATTTGCAAGGAGTGTTTCATTGCTTTGGGGGTGATCGTGTAGCATTGGATCGGGTGCGAGAGCTAGGTTTTTATATTGGTCTGGGTGGAGTTATCACCTACAAGAGCTCAAACATGGGAAAAGTGTTAAGATCATCTGATATAGATAGGATAATTTTGGAGACGGATGCTCCCTATTTAGCACCAGTTCCCTTTCGCGGTAAGCGCAATGAGAGTAGTTATCTTCCATTTATCGTCCAAAAACTGGCAGATATACTCGATCTGCCTGCCGGAGAGATTGAAAAAAGAACTACAAACAACGCCAAGCGATTATTTCTACGCGAGGAACTTTAGCTCCTAGCAAAGGGATATTTGCCTTGAGTTCTTGTCGTCATGATGTAGTGTTTTGCGAAAAATCTTCATATATTTTTTTGTTTAAGTATATTTTTAGACTTTTGTTCACATATTGTGCTCTATTATGGAGAGTTGGCCGAGTGGTCGAAGGCGCACGCCTGGAAAGTGTGTATACGCCAAAAGCGTATCGAGGGTTCGAATCCCTCACTCTCCGCAGAAGAATCTATTGCGTATAGTGCTCAAATAGTATAGCTTGGATTGGCTGAGCTATATGTTGTAGATGTCTTGGTCTGATGTAGTGTATAGAATAGGCATTTATTATAAGTTCAAAAAAAAATACCTGCAAAAAGTATTTTTTTATATTTTAGCCGTCAAGTTTATCAAAAATTGATATAAAATAGTATTTTGTCCAAAATTTAATAAATCGATAAAACCTTTATGATTATGAGAAGAGTATTTGTACTTCTGATTTTATTAGTAACTGTGTCATATTTTGGCGCATTTGAAGCATTGGCCCAAGATGCCGCAGAATCTGCCAGCGGCTTTGGCTTTCAGGCACTTAAAGAAAAATTTATTGAGGGTGGTTGGTCATTTATGAGCCTTGTATTGGCTTGTTTGATATTTGGTTTGGCCTTCTGTATTGAGCGTATAATTACACTCAATATTGCTACGACCAATACAGATAAGCTCATGTCATCAATTGATGATTATTTGGCTTCCGGAGATATAGCCGGTGCCATGGAGCTCACCAAATCGACTCCGGGACCTGCAGCGAGTGTTTTGTACGAGGGACTCCGTCATGCGGAATATGGTCCGGAGGCAGTAGAAAAAGCCATTGTATCCTATGGTGGCGTACAAATGGGACTATTAGAAAAAGGCCTTGTATGGATTTCGCTCTTTATCGCTATTGCACCGATGCTCGGTTTTATGGGTACCGTTATTGGGATGATTGGAGCCTTTGACCGCATAGAGGCAGTAGGTGATATTTCTCCTACGGTTGTTGCAGGAGGTATCAAAGTGGCACTTTTGACCACAGTATTTGGTTTGATTACAGCCATCATCCTACAGATTTTTTACAATTATATAATATCCAAGGTGGATGGAATCACCGGACGTATGGAAGATGCATCTATCGGACTGGTAGATATGATGTTTAAAAATAATATTTTCAAAAGAGCATAAGCTCTATTAAAATAGTATAGTATATGTATAACTTATTGACAAAACGAGGGCAATTATTTGCTTTTATCCTTGGATTTGTTCTTCTGCTGATCTATTTCTTATTGGTCAAAAGTGGATTGTCTGATTGGGTAGGAGCAGGGAGCCCAAAGGATACGAATATATTTAATTTTGGTCTGAAGGTAGCGATCCTACTCACAGTGCTAGCGGCAGTAATTGCTGTAATCTTTGGGATAATTAATCTAGCAAAAGGACCCAAAGGGAGTTTGAAAGGATTGATGCTAGTCGGTGGATTGGCAGCTATATTATTGATATCTTATCTGATAGCAAGCCCTGAGACGAGCGGGACACTAGCTGAAAAGGTTGAAAAATTTCAACTTACTGATGGTATTATGAAGTTTGTCAGTGCCGGACTGACTGCCACAGGCATACTCAGTCTTCTGGCTGTTGGAGCAGTAGTTCTTTCCGAAATAAGAAATATTTTTAAATAGAGTATCATGGCTAGAGACCGACTAAATAATGAAGTAAATGCCGGATCGATGGCAGATATCGCATTTTTGCTCTTGATCTTCTTTTTGGTGACGACGACGATAGCTTCGGACAAGGGGATTACTGTCAAATTACCGCCTTGGTCCAATGAAGAAGTCGATGCCGCTAAGCTTAAAACTCGTAATGTGTTTTCGGTGTTGGTCAATGCAGATAATCAATTGCTCGTCCGTGGTGAACCGGCTCGGATAGAAGACCTTCGCGAGCGTGCTAAAGAGTTTATTCTCAATCCGCAAAAAAGAGAAGACCTTTCGGAAAAACCAACCAAGGCTATTATCTCCTTAAAGAATGATAGAGGTACCAAATACGAGACCTATCTGAGTGTCTATAATGAGCTCAAAGCCGCTTATCGAGAACTATGGGATGATGAAGCAAGAAAAACTTTAGGAAAACCGTATAGTGATAATCTTCCTTTGGAAGCTCGAAAAAAAATCAGAAACAAAATACCTTTTGTACTTTCAGAAGCTGAACCCACAGCTTTTGGAGAAGAAAAATAATTCTATAAATTAGATTAAAATTAGTCTAGCATGAAGTTTGCAAAGAAAAGAGGAAAAACATCGCCGGCTATTTCGACGGCTTCGCTACCTGATATTATATTCATGCTCTTGTTTTTCTTTATGGTGACTACCGTCATGCGGAGTGCTGAAGATAAAGTGTCTGTATCGATCCCTCAAGCAACAGAACTGACAAAACTAGAGAAAAAATCTCTCGTCAACACTATTATGATCGGTAAACCTCTCAAAAAATATCAGAGCCTATATGGTACAGCTCCACGCTTACAACTCAATGACAAAATATCCACCGTGGATGATATACCGCTCTTTTTGGAAAAACATCGTGTCAAAGTACCTGAAAATCAAAGAAAAAAAATAAAAACTTCGCTTAAAGTGGACAAGGATGTGACGATGGGTATCATCCAAGATGTGAAGACCCAATTGCGTAAGTCGGGACAGTTGGCTATCAATTACTCGGCGCGACAAAAAAATTAAATAAAACCAAATAAGATATAGAATATTTAGCAAGGTTTTCATAATTATAGATGCTTACAATATTTTTGTAAGCATCTTTTTTTTTGACACATCTTTTTGTGATTTTGCTGCATCTACATTATAGTATTCCATGTTAAAAATGAGATATTATGATGCACAAACGAAGAGTACAGCACGAAGTACAGGCCGGATCGATGGCAGATATTGCATTTTTATTATTGATATTTTTCTTAGTGGCCACTACTATTCAATCAGATCAAGGGATTATGGTCAAATTACCTCCTTGGGATCCGTATCATATTACAGTACCATTAGCACACCAAAATGTTTTGACTGTTTGGGTTAATGCACGAGATGAACTGCTCGTAAGAGGTAACCGGATGCATATCGATGAGCTTTCAGATCACATCAAATTGTTTGTACTCAATCCGAATCAATCTAAAGAGATGGCTGACAAACCGACCAAAGCCGTAGTATCCCTAAAAAGTGACCGAACTACGAGCTATGCTACATATATAGAGGTGTATGATCAGATCAAAACTGCTTATCACGAAATGTGGGATGCAGAATCTCAAAAATTGTATGATAGACCATATACTGATGAACTTACTAGTATTCAAAAGAAAGTAATCAGAAGTAAAATACCTTTACTCATCTCTGAAGCTGAGCCATCTGATTTTGGTAAGATAGCTGCCGACGAATAGTTTTCGGAGGAATTACTACCGTAATCTGTCCATTGATTGGACAGTTTTTTCGTCTTTCTTGATAAACCGACTTGCCAGTACTGCAAACACCAAAGCCGCCAGCGGAAGATAGACTCCTAGGCCGTCTTCTATATTGACCGACTTAGCCACAGCTTTGCTTTCGTTGAGGAACAAGATGATCGAAAAAACGATGAGCAAGACACTCAATACTATGACGAATGTGCTTAATTTGAGCTGGACAGGTCGGTTTTTGAATAGAAAAAGTGCTACCAAAGCCAATAAAGCACCCAGTCCTGCCAAAATCATCAAAGCCGGGTGATCAAGTATATCAAACCGACGATCAGCCAAAAAAGAAGCTGTAGCTTGGTCGCTCACAGCAAAGGGAAACTTAAAAAGTAAGGCCAAGGCTATGGCGGAGATGAGTAGAAAAATACTTTGTATGCGTTGTATCATAATGAAGAATATTTTTGTGTTGATGTAAAAATACATATTATACACGAATATCTTTATTTTTTGTATTGAAAAATCATAAGACGGTCAGTCTGTAAGTAGGAATAATGATGAAGATAAGGAGATTGATATCTTTCAGATGGGCAAATACGCATCAGGGCATTTTGATACAGTTGATTCTAGCGATTTTAGGACGCATCAAGTTGATTTTCTGCTTCAAGCTGATAGATATAATAAGGACGACAAATCTGGCATTCAGAAGTCCTTCTATAGTAGCCAACTAATTAAGAAGAAGTTCCGATAAAATACTATCTTTTTTGTACTGTGTATCTTCAGAGAACCCTAGTTCGGTATATTTTATTTTGCCGGTTC
>JAJRUR010000107.1 GCA_024277695.1 Bacteroidota bacterium
AACGCTTCTTATTTTGTTCAGAGACATATCCACCAAGCACAGAAGATGTATATTGTCCGACTGTCGCATAGGGGTTGTCAGCGGTTTTGAGCCAAAAGTTGCTCTTTTTATACACCGGTAGCATGCGATGATCATAGCCATAAGCTATCGGATGGGTCAAGTCCAAATCAACTTGCAAGATGACTCCACTTACTTGTCGTCTCCCTCGATCACCGTAACCATCTTCAT
The DNA here is from genome assembly GCA_024277695.1 of Bacteroidota bacterium. Lineage (GTDB taxonomy): Bacteria > Bacteroidota > Bacteroidia > Chitinophagales > Saprospiraceae > JAJRUR01. Next base: position 229 of record JAJRUR010000107.1, read on the forward strand.
ATGCCTTTCGCTCTGTCTTACTACTATCTTTTGACAGCTTATACAGCTCACCGGGTATGATTTTTTGGTCAACTAGCCATTTGGCAGCTGAGTTGATACCTATCAGACTATTACTGCCTTGCTTAATCCATGTTTTTAGTTTTTCTTTAAACCTATCCGATGTCTTTTCATATTTGCCGGACACCAAGATGAGCACATTGTATTTACTTAGATCGACACGTCCAAGTAAGCGTGTGGGAATTTTTGTCAGCTGCATATCCATCTTATAGTCCAGCAAATACCATATCTCCCCTGCTTCGTAAGGATTTATGCCTTCGCCGGTGATCAAAGCAATTTTTGGTTTTTTCAAAATCGTCATATTGCGACTTCCCAAATCAATACCTTCAAGGCTCAAACCGGTTTTAATTTCGTCCAACTGCACACCATATCGCTCTGATATTTCGGTGAGTTTGTTACGCAATTTTTTTATATTTTTATGTGCTTTTTGGTCAGCTATAGCAATAAAGATTGTCCCGCGATCATATACTACTCCGGAAGTAGTTTTAAAAGATTTGGCCGACAAACGTGCACGATATCCGGCGTCGAGCAGTGCATACAAGGCAGCCGGAGATTTGTAGTCATGCCAAGACATCAACCATCCATACGTCTCCTCAGAAAGGCGCACTTCGGAGCTTTTAGAAGGAATTTGGGAGGCAGCGATTTGTTTGTAGTCTTTGGGTATCTTTTTCAGCGCTACAGGCTGCATATCATATGCATGTGCCAGAGACCAAGCTGATGCATCGTAATATACACTATCCCATAAATTATGTTTTGCCTCAAATAGATGCCTGATCAATCGATATTGTCTTTGGAGTGTAGGAACAAAATATCTGTCGGATGAGGAGGAAGCGCCATATTCTATCCGGTGAAAATCCAGCAAGCGAGCAAAAGCTCTCGTGCGCTCCGGATCTCGTGCATCACCAAAACTGTATGCCCGAATAGGACTTCGTTTTGCGAGCTGTAAAGCATCCTCAAAAAACCGTCTTTGATAGTCCTGCAAATATGTACGATGATCAAATGCTGTTTTGACTGTAGTCAGACTCATCAAATACTGATGCAGAATTGTTTTCTTGAAGGACAAGTCTCCCGAAGGTGTACTCTGTATATGACCTCTAGAACTGGCCTGTTCAAACAAAAGCGCCAAACCTCCCTGTAAGTCTCCATAAGTAGAGCCATAACCCGGATACGTAGCGTCATAAGCTTCATGCGTAAAATAGAGACTTTTTATGGCATCCATTTGCTCTGCAAAACGCTTTTCGAAAATAGTATTGAGCTTATTCGGATTTTCTTGCGGTGTGATAGGATCAACCAATGCTGTAGGACGCTTGGGCTCAAAAAAATATGTACTGGATGTACCCATTTCATGAAAGTCAGTAATCACATTGGGATACCATTGGTGAAACATCTTCAAGCGCCCTTGACTCTCCGGATGTACAGCCAAAAGCAAGTCTCGATTCAGGTCAAACCAATAATGATTGGTGCGCCCTTTGGGCCAGCTTTCGTTATGCTCTGTATCCATCGGATCGGCAATCAGGTTTTTGCTCCTTCGGGAGTTTACCCACTGCGTATGTCGGTCTCTGCCATCCGGATTGATACTTGGATCTAAGATGATAAGCGTATGCTCCAATATATCTTGCACATCTGTATCAGTAGATGCTGCATAAGTGTAGGCCGTAAGCATAGCAGCCTCGGATCCGGAAGGTTCATTGCCGTGGACATTGTAGCCCAAATATACAACCACCGGAATGTCCGCATCACTGCTTAGGCTTCCGCCAATTTGCTCAAGATGTGCCTGACGTATCTCATCCAGGCGTTCCAAATTTGACGGTGAAGAAATCATCAAATAGAACAGTTCGCGGTTTTCATGACTTTTGCCGTAAGGCCTATAGAGCACCCTATCCGAGGTGGCAGCCAATTGGCGACAATAGGACACAATGAGATCATGCCGCGTATGATAGTCTCCAATTTCATAATCCAAAAATGCTTCTGCTGTAGTAACTTTATCGTCAAATGCCATACTCTTACCAAAAAAATAAGATTGTGCGACGATCGGATTGCTGCAGATAAAGCCTAAAAAAGCTATCCATAAAATTATGCTATTGTGCAATTTCTCTTGTACCATACTATGTCTATTAAAAAATAATGTCGCTCAATATATACATAATGACTAAAATATTTGCCGATATTTATATACATTTAGTGCCGAAAACTGAACAACACATGGAGTATTGTCATATCTACTATGGTCAATAGTCATCTTTAGTGGTATTCAGATTTTTATCTTTTTGTGTTTTTCTTAAATAGTCAACTATGAAACTGGGAGTACTCAAAGAACAAGGAATACATCGGGTAGCCTTCATCCCCTCAGCAGCCAAGAAGCTCAAAGCATTGGACCTCGAACTATACTTTGAAGCTGATGCAGGGCTAAAATCGTCCATCGAAGACCAAGAATACCTAGACCAAGGGTGGGAAAAAAAAGAACGATCGTGGATACTGTCCCAAAGTGATATCCTTGCTACGGTCAAGCCTCTAGAAGCCGAAGAACTCAACCAACTCAAATCCGGTAGTGTATATATCTCTATGATGAAACCTTACGAAAACTCGCCCGTAAGTCAGCAAGTTAAAGGGATGGATATCAAGGCTTTTAGTATGGATATGATACCTCGATCTACGCTGGCACAGTCCGTAGATATCCTATCATCGATGGCATCTCTGGCAGGATACAAAGCGGTAATATTGGCAGCTGAGCGATTACCAAAAATCTTTCCGATGATGATGACTGCTGCCGGTACCATCCGTCCGACCAAAGTGCTCATCTTAGGCGCCGGAGTAGCCGGACTACAAGCCATTGCCACAGCACGCAGACTCGGAGCCATCGTGGAGGTATTTGACGTACGACCGGCAGTCAAAGAAGAAGTCCAAAGCTTGGGAGCCAAATTTGTCGAAGTCGAAGGTGCCCAAGATTCTAAGGATGCCGGAGGATATGCTATCGAACAAACCGAAGAATACAAACAAAAACAAGCCAAGCTGATCCAAGAACGGGCTGCAAAAAGTGACATCATCATCACGACAGCTCAACTCAGAGGCAAACCTGCTCCCCTGCTCATACAAAAAGATACCCTAGACCGCATGAAACAAGGCTCCGTCGTCATCGACTTAGCTGCTTCCAGTGGTGGCAACTGTGCTATGACCGAAGACCAAAAAACTGTACACTACAAGGGTGTACAGATCATCGGAAACTCAGAGCTTGCTGATGACATGCCCAACGTCTCCAGCGAACTTTTTTCTAATAATATGGTCAATTACCTAAAATTCTTAATCAAAGACGGCAGCCTCGACCTACAAAACGAAATCACTTCCAATTCGCTTATAAACTAATTTTTCATAGCTATGATAGAATTTATCAACCAAAACATCATCATGATCTATCTGATCATATTTGTCATCATCCTGGGATTTGAGGTGATATCTAATGTCCCATCTGTACTACATACTCCCTTGATGTCCGGTGCCAATGCCATCAGCGGGATCGTCATCATCGGAGCGATCATCATCATACGCAAAACACCCTCAGCAGATACAGTCAAACTCTTCTTAGCATCTATTGCTATAGCTTTAGCGATGATTAATGTCGTGGGTGGTTTTGGAGTGACTGACCGTATGCTCAATATGTTTAAAAAGAAAAACTAAATCATGACAGAACAAGCAATTGTAAAATTAGCCTATTTGTTGGGAGCCGTATTATTGGTATTTGGTCTCAAACTGCTTAGTTCTCCCAAAACTGCAGCCAGAGGTAATCGATTAGCTGCCCTTGGGATGGGGATAGCCATTCTTACCGCCATTTTAGAACCGATGCGCGACAGCTATCCAAATTATTTTTGGATCATCGGTGGTATGTTGCTTGGGGCAATCATCGGATGGATCAGTGCCAAAAAGGTGCAGATGACTGCTATGCCACAATTGGTATCCATATTTAATGGTTTTGGAGGAGCGAGCGCTGCCATGCTGGCGATGATAGAAATCACCGGTCTGGTGGGCAAATCCGATGTCGGCATACCGATGCTCGCCGTGATCTTATTTACCCTGTTTTTGGGAGCTGTTTCATTTTCCGGTTCGATACTGGCGTATCTCAAACTCGATGGAAAAGTCAAAGACAGTACCCTTGCAATACCGGGATTGCAATACATTAATTATGCTATACTGCTCGGTATCATCATTATGATAGGATATTCCTTATTTAACCTACCGCTCAACTACAGTTTGATGATAGCACTACTGGTCGTCTCCCTGATATACGGAGTGAGTTTCGTAGCTCCTATCGGTGGAGCAGACATGCCGGTAGTCATATCACTGCTCAATTCGTTTACGGGTATTTCTGCTGCTACAGCAGGCATCATCTA
>JAJRUR010000108.1 GCA_024277695.1 Bacteroidota bacterium
GATTGCATGCTGTATAGCTGCACGTACCAGTCGCTCCGTTCCTTCTTTGGATACCGGCTTGACCCCTAAAGAAACCGTATCCGGAAAACGAATCTCCCGTACACCCATCTCGTTGATCAAAAAAGATTTGAGTTGGTCACACTCCGCCGTACCGTTATTGTACTCAATTCCGGCATATATATCTTCAGTATTTTCACGATAGATCACCATATCTACCAAATTGGGCTCCTTGACAGGGGAGGGGACACCTTTGAACCATCGTACAGGCCGTACACAAGCATAGAGATCCAACTTTTGACGCAATGCCACGTTCAAAGATCTGAACCCACCTCCGATTGGGGTCGTAAGTGGCCCTTTAATCGAAACGATATACTTCGCCATGTCATCCAATGTCGCTTGAGGTAGCCATTCACCGGTTTTTTCTTTTGCTTTTTCACCGGCATATACCTCGTGCCAAGCAATTTTTCGATCAGATCCGTAGGCTTTTTCTACTGCTGCATCAATCACTCGTACTGCAGCTGCCCAAATGTCAGGGCCGATCCCGTCGCCCTCAATAAATGGAATAATAGGATGGTTCGGGACTTGTAATTTGCCCTCCGACATCGTAATGGCTTGTCCTAGCATGGTTGTTCTTATTTGGTCATAAAAAAAAGTACACAAAGCTAAGCAAAAATTAAATTCTTATGCGACTTTGACACAAAAATCTGTTGTACATACACAATACGCCTAAATCCATCTCTTTTTGGGGTACTATGACTTAATGGATTTCCGGACTATAAAATGAATCAGAAGTAAAATTCCGATCAAAAATACCACAATCAATAGTAGGGTAGGTATAGAATTAGTTAACGTCAGTATCAAAGGCAAATACATCATACTAAGAACAAAAAGTGCCAGCAAATAAAGAATCACTGTCCACATCATAATCTTTATATTTTTTCGCATCGTATATTTGGTTTTTATTGTCTAGCTATTGGTTGCTATGATAAAGATAATTAAAAAAAAACTCAGATATTATGATACACTATGATAATAAGAATTTTAAGCTGCATCAGATTGGATTTGGACTCCTATGTGCCATAACTATATTGGCCTGTACTACCACCAAAACCAATAACTCCGATCCTAACGAGCTTATCAGAGCAGTTGTCAAAGATTATTCAGCGCTCGCAAGCTGTAGAAAAATTCTTCTCACGGACAATGGTGAAAAAATATTGCCCAAAAATCACCAAACTCTTGTGCCCTTCTCCACCAATGAGATCGTTTATATAGCATATAATAAGATTCCGGATATGGTTAGCCTCTGTATGGCTGAGGATTTTATCGCCGAAATAGTAGAAATCAAATCTGACCCAAATAAGACCAAAAGGATTCCATGCAAGTCAGTGAACTCGGTTAACCAACTGCCTTGGGCTACTCCATATATAAAAAACCCAAAACTCGATATCGTCCAACAATTTAAAGATAACCGCCATCAATGGTTTTACTTATTCGTTTACTTGGATGGTCACGCGACACTCTTCAACTGTCAAGGTGATAATATAAGAAACTTCAATGACTTAAAGGACAGACAAGCGATCATAGAACTTATTCCATTGAAAATGATATCTTTGATTTATAAAAGTAATACCAAGCAGCGATGAACCCGCATCTAGATCCCAATCCGGAAAAACTATCTTCCGAGGAAAAATTGTATGACAAGGCACTACGCCCTGAGACACTCAAAGACTTCGCCGGACAGCCCAAGGTGACCAATAATCTGGATGTATTCATAAAAGCTGCCTGCTTGAGAGAAGAAGCTTTGGATCATACTTTGTTTCACGGTCCCCCGGGTTTGGGTAAGACCACACTCGCGCATATCATTGCTAACGAATTAGGGGCCAATCTCCGCATGACTTCCGGTCCGGTACTCGAAAAACCCGGCGACCTTGCCGGTCTGCTCACGAGCTTGGGCAAAGGGGATGTCCTTTTTGTTGACGAGATCCATCGCCTCAATAATGTCGTCGAGGAGTACCTATACTCCGCGATGGAAGATTATCGCATAGATATCATGATTGATTCCGGACCCAATGCGCGGAGTATTCAACTCCAAATCAACCCCTTTACCCTCGTCGGTGCTACCACGCGTATGGGTTTACTCACTGCCCCTATGCGGGCACGCTTTGGCATCACTTGCCACTTGGATTATTATCAAATAGATACTATCAAGCACATAGTCAATCGATCAGCCAAACTCCTCGAAATCGACATCGATGCAGCAGGAGCTAAAGAAATCGCCGGCCGTAGCCGCGGAACACCTCGTATTGCGAATGCTCTACTGCGTAGAGTTCGAGACTTCGCTCAAATCAAAGGTGATGGAAGTATCGACCTCAAAATAGCCAAATTTGCACTCGAAGCTTTACACGTGGATGAATATGGTCTGGATGAAATGGATAATCGTATCCTCAAAGCCATTATCCAAAAGTTTAAAGGAGGACCGGTCGGTATCTCTACCATTGCCACCGCCGTAGGCGAAGAACCCGGTACCATAGAAGAAGTACACGAACCTTTTTTAATCATGGAGGGATTTATTCAGCGTACACCAAGAGGTCGAGAAGCTACACAAAAGGCTTACGAACATCTCGGTATCAACTATATCCATCATGGTGAGCAGTCCACGCTTTTTTAAGCAATGGGCTGCACTATCTACAAGAATAATAAATACTGCAGCGATAGCTTGCTGCTGTTCGTTTTAACTAAAATAAAAGACTAGCACATCACAATCATCATCCTATACTAAAAGCCATTACTATGAAAACGTACTTTGACTCAGCTTCGACCAATTTTCTTACAATCCCTAACTACCTCTCGATAGTATATTGTACGATATTATTCTTCTTATCCAGTCTTTCTGCTATTGCTCAAGATTGCGGAACTATCCGCTCATATATCAGCTGTGAGGAGGCTGTAGCCAATGCCTATTCGTCTTATACAGACCTCTTTGACTTCTGCTCGGAAATGTCAGAAACAGATAGTGTCAATAATGAAGTCCTGCCGGGGTGCCCATTTACACTCCAAAATCCATTGTACTTATCATTTACTGCTACATCATCGTATATGGAACTTTTTATCGATGTATCAAACTGTGATACGGTGTGGGTAGGTCCTGTATCTAGTTTTGGGATCCAAGTAATTATGTTTGAAGAATGTAATACAGAGGAAATTGTCTATTCACATTGTGCTTGTTCAGATGATGTTATTTTTGTTGGTACGTCATTAAAGATAGGGCAGGTGTACACTATACTCATCGATGGATGTTCTGGAGATGTCTGTCACCTGGAGATTTCTGAGGATCCTCCGGTCTCTACTAAAAACTATGGTAATAGTCCAAACTTTCTGCTATTCCCCAACCCGGCCATACACGAAATCATACTACAATGGAAAAATGCTGACCAAGGTCCGGTAGTTGTCCAAGTGTTTGACATGCTTGGAAAAGAAATATTCTATAACCGTGACGCAGCCCGGCATTCTGACTATACCAAGTCCTTAGACATCACAGATTGGACTTCCGGTACTTATTTTGTCAAAATCCGCTACAAACAAAAATATCACATACAAAAATTTATCAAGTTATAAGTATACTCAAGTTTCGGGTGTTAAAATCAATGGGTTGAGCTTAGATAAGTCCACTTTCATAAAAAAATGATATGAATTACACCGAAAAATATTTATTTAGTGGGCTTGACAGGAACGGTGAACAGGTTGCACCTACGGCGCTACAACAATATTTGTACCTACGGTGCTACTACAAACCGTTAGCTCTTCCTGAGCAGATGACAAAAACAAAAGCCCCGGCGGGGCGACCTGTAAAATATGTTCATTGCATACACGCAAATATATTTCAGAAATAATACGAAACGCAATCAAAAATCTGACAGAAAAACTCCTTAAAAAC
>JAJRUR010000109.1 GCA_024277695.1 Bacteroidota bacterium
ATTCTGACGGGGATAGAATTTTTGCCCACTTCCCGATCACTTTGTATATCTCTAATATTATTGAGATTGAGTACTGCTACCGCAAAAAAACTGCAAGCAGAAGCAGGCCATAGCAAGGACCAATCGATCTCTCCGCTCATCAAATAATATGTACCTAGCACGCCCACCCAACCAAAAAACAAAAAAACGCTCAAATCTCCGAAGCCCGCATATCCGTATGGTCGCTTACCCAATGTATAAAAAGTAGCCGCCGCAATAGCAAGTAGTCCTAAGATCAAAAATACATAATAACTCGTCCCCCCTACTCCACTAAGAGCAATTAATACCATACCACTAACCCAAGCGATCGCTCCAATAATGACTAAAGCGACTTTGATCTGTGTTTTAGTGATATGACCTGCTTGTACCATTCGCTGCGGACCTTGTCGCGTATCCGAATCCGCACCATGTACGCTATCCCCATAATCATTGGCGAGGTTGGAAAGGATCTGTAAACTCACGGTCGTCAAACAGCAGAAAAGGAATATGGTGAAGTCAAAGTTTCCGTAGGCTTCTGCCAAAAATCCACCCAAAATGATACAAGACAAAGCCAAGGGCAGGGTCCGAAGTCTAAAAGCTTCTATCCAATGTCTTATCTGCACTATGGAAATTTAGGAAACTTAGAAAAGTCAGGGTCACGTTTTTCGAGAAAAGCGTTTTTGCCCTCTTGCGCTTCTTCCATCAAATAGTACATCAAGGTAGCATCTCCTGCAAATTCCATCAAACCCCGCTGACCATCCAAAGCTGCATTGAGTCCGCGTTTGATCATCCGTAGTGCCAGAGGACTACGTTTTTGGATGGTCATACACCAATCTACTACTTCGTCTTCCAGCTGATCCAATGGCACCACTTTATTGACCATGCCCATCTCTTCAGCTTCTTTTGCAGTGTACTGACGACAGAGAAACCAAATCTCGCGCGCCTTTTTTTGTCCCACATGACTGGCCAAAAATGAAGAACCAAAACCAGCATCAAAACTACCTACCTTTGGTCCAGTCTGTCCAAATATAGCATTTTCAGAGGCTATCGTCAGATCACATACTACATGGAGTACGTGACCTCCACCTATCGCATATCCATTGACCATGGCAATTACAGGCTTAGGTAGGGAGCGTATAGCATGATGGATGTCCAATACATTGAGTCTTGGTACCCCGTCACCTCCGATATAACCTCCCAAGCCTTTGACATTTTGGTCTCCACCCGAACAGAAGGCCTTATCTCCTGTCCCCGTCAACACTACGACATTTATATCAGTACGTTCTCGGCAGATTACCAAGGCGTCTAATATTTCCGTATTCGTCTCCGGACGGAAAGCATTGTACACTTCCGGTCGATTGATCGTAATTCTGGCTATCCCTTGATGATAATCAAATAGGATATCGTCGTATGCTTTAATTTTGCTCCAATTTCTTTTTGATGCCATTGAATCTTATTTATTTGTTCGTTGAGATAACAAAAGTAGTCCAATTTGTACAAATTTGTTTCATAAAGTTCATCCTTTTTGACTTGGACTAGCTTATGGCAAAAATTTGCAAAACTAGACATCTATTTTACGCATCCTTAGGTTCAAAGGAGTTACTTCTAGGTATTCGTCATCATGGATGTACTCCATAGCCTCTTCGAGACTAAAAGATACCTTAGGAGGTACCTTAACAGAATCATCAGATCCGGATGCTCGCATATTGGTCAATTTTTTGCCCTTTATTACATTGACTTCCAAATCGTTATCTCTGGTATTTTCGCCTATTACTTGACCTTTATATACCTCTTCGCCCGGGCTGATAAAAAATCGTCCGCGATCTATCAATCTAAAAATAGCAAAGGGTAATGCCACACCTTGCATCATCGAGACCAAAGAGCCTTTCATGCGCCCGGGGATTTCTCCTTTGTAAGGTTCATAAGCTTTAAATCGGTGGTTCATAATCGCTCTACCCGATGTGGCTGTCATCATATTGTTACGCATACCGATAAGACCGCGTGAGGGTATCTCAAATTCTAAATGCTGGAGATCGCCTTTTGTCTCCATGACCAATAATTGACCTTTGCGTTGAGTGACCATTTCAATGACCTTGCCGGACTGGGCTTCCGGCACATCAATGACCAATATCTCTATGGGTTCGCATTGGACACCATCTATTTCTTTGAAGATTACTTGCGGTTTGCCGACTTGGAGTTCGTAGCCCTCTCTACGCATCGTCTCGACTAGAATCGACAGATGTAGTACTCCCCGACCGTATACATTAAATTTATCTTCTGTGTCCGTCGGTTCTACACGAAGCGCCAAGTTCTTTTCCGTCTCTTTGTAGAGTCTATCCCGTAAGTGCCTAGAAGTCACATATTTCCCTTCTTTACCAAAAAATGGTGAATTGTTGATCGTAAAGAGCATGCTCATGGTGGGTTCATCGACCTCAATAAAAGGCAAAGCCTCCGGATGTTGTACATCGGCTATGGTCTCTCCTATATCAAATTCTTCCAAGCCCACTATAGCGCATAGGTCACCACTTCTCACTTGATCTACTTTTTTTCTGCCCAAGCCTTCAAATACAAAAAGCTCTTTGATTCTAACCTTTTTTGTAGTATTATCCTTTTTGCAGAGCATATAATCCTTACCGGCATAAAGATCTCCTCTAAATACTCGCCCTATAGCTATACGACCTACGAAACTCGAAAAATCCAAAGAGGTAATTTGCATCTGAGCACTACCCTCCCGATATGGAGCTTCAGGTATTTGATCTAGTACGCAGTTGAGCAGAGGGGTAATGTCCGAAGTCCTTAGGTTAGGGTCATAACTCATCCAGCCTTGTTTTGCCGAGCCAAAAATAGTCTCAAAATCGAGCTGATCTTCGGTTGCATCGAGATTATACATCAGGTCAAAAACATCTCCTTGTACATCTTCGGGTGTACAATTTTCTTTATCGACTTTATTGACTACGACAATGGGTTTTAATCCGAGTGCCAACGCCTTACTTAGTACAAACCTCGTTTGGGGCATCGGACCTTCAAATGCATCAACCAAAAGGAGGACTCCATCTGCCATTTTGAGAACGCGCTCTACCTCACCACCAAAGTCGGCGTGACCGGGGGTATCAATGATATTGATTTTGACACCCTTATAATACACAGATACATTTTTGGATAGAATCGTAATTCCACGCTCTCTCTCCAGGTCATTGTTATCGAGCAACAACTCTGTGCGCTCTGTTCGATCATCCAAGACTTTACAAGCGTCTATGATTTTGTCCACTAATGTGGTTTTGCCATGATCTACATGTGCGATGATGGCGATGTTTCTGATAGATTGCATATAGTACTTTATGGTAAAAGCCTGCAAAAGTACGATTCTTAAGCTGATAAGAGCTGATTGGGGATGAAATAATTTAAAATGGAGCGTCTTTTTAGTTTGCAGTAGGCTTATAGTTACTTCAAACCCAATATTATCGCTCTACCATAAGCCGGTGCATCTGTATGGCAGCAGCCTTGCCATCTCTTACAGCATGGACGACTTCTGCTCCACCGTTGACGGCATCACCACCGGCAAAGTACTTTGGATTTGTGGTTTGATAGCCTTCATTGATTATGATTCTAGATTGTGCGTCGAGTTCTAATCCATCAATCAAGTCAAACAAGTGCAGTTGCTTATGCTGCCCGGTCGCCAAGATCAATAATTGGGCACCCAATTCAAATTCCGTATCCGCTAATATTCTGAGATGGCCCCCTTCCGATATTGTTTTAGCAAAGCGGACTCCTCGGACTACTTTATCCCCAAGTACCTCTATAGGACTTGCACTAAAAATAGTTCGAACTCCACTCCGATATGCCAGTTGCCATTCAAATTCGTAGGCACCCATTTGTGATTTTGGCCTTCGATATACCAAACTAACTTGTGCTCCCATTCTCGCACATTCCGAAGCAGCATCCATCGCCGTATTACCGCCTCCTATGACGATGACCTCCTTAGGCACATCCTTCTGATGTTTTTGGTTCTTGAAGTCTTCTATAAACTCTACAGCACCTACTACACCCTGCATGGATATACCCGGCAATGAAGGTAAGCGTGTCTTATCAAGGCCTACACCCAAAAATATAGCATCAAAGTCAGATTCAAGATTTTGGATTTGGGTTTTTTGATCTATGGGATGATTGTAGTGTAGGACAAATCCCAGTTGTTTATGCAGATAGTCGATTTCTTCTAGCACGGATGCATTAGTGATTTTGTAGGGAGCTACGCCGTGTATGATCAACCCGGAGGGCCTGTCTTTTGCTTCGTAGATATGGACTTCGTGCCCCAAAGTCCTGAGCTCGCTAGCACAAGCAATACCAGCCGGACCTGCACCGATGATAGCCACACGCTTTCCGGTGGGATCCGCTTTGTGCCAGGCTTTATAATCACTACGAATCAAAGCCTGGGCAGCTATTTGCTGTAATCGACCTATCTGTACCGGTGGTTGATTGCGCTTCCGGTAGACACAAGCTCCCTCACACAATACACCGGTCGGGCAGATCGTACCACAGGCATTGGCTAACCAATTGGTTGCATAAGTCGTACGACCGGCTCCTATGGTATTTTCGGTGAGTATTTGCTTGATAAAAAGTGGGATATCTATCCCTGTCGGGCAGGCTTTAATACATGGTGCATCATAACAAAACAAACAACGGGCACTTTCAACTTTGGCTTCCGTAGCATCCATAAGCGGATTTTTGAGAGCAAAGTTCTCTTCATACTCTTGTTGATTTGTTGGTTTTTTATACATCTGCATAGTCCATAATTATTATAAATCTGTCATCCTACCATAAGTCTCCGGTCTTCGATCTCGGTAAAATTGCCAAGTAGATCTAACCTCATCTATCATATCCAGATCAAATTCTGCTATGAGCAACTCGTCATCACTTTCTGATGCTTGGGCAAAACTCTGACCAAGAGGGTCAACAAAATACGAACTACCATAAAAACGGC
>JAJRUR010000110.1 GCA_024277695.1 Bacteroidota bacterium
GGGGCGACCTGTTTTGTAACCCTTGTTGAGTTTGTCAAAAAGATACAAAGTAGCCGGTGGTGATTTTGATTTATTTGTATATTGCATCGGGAGTTGTTTTTGTTATTTGCATCTATAATATATATAGTATGTCAGTTAATTATAGGATATATAACTCCCGTTATTTTTATTTTGAAACTACCGAAACATGAGCCAACAAAATATCCAGACGATTCTCCGGAATATTATTAAAACGGTGGCAGTTGGGGTTTGTTCTTGAGTATTTTTTCTATTTTTTCCATAATATCATCATCCAACAACTGTACTACATCCAGTGCTTGGAGATTTTCTTTGAGTTGGGTGAGTTTAGACGCACCGAGGATGACGGTACTGACATTTGGATTTTTGAGACACCAAGCTATGGAAAGTTTTGCCAGACTGGTACCTATCTTTTCGGCTAGAGCATGGAGTCTTTTTATTTTTTTGATATGTTCCTGTGTGTAGATCATATCCCGTAACCATGTGAGCTTGTCCAGCCGTGTACCTTTGGGGATTCCGTTGAGATATTTTTTGGTCAATAGTCCGGAGGCGAGTGGTGACCAGATAGTTGTACCCAGTCCTACGGTTTTAAATATTTGCAGGTATTCTAGTTCTATTTTTTGTCTTTGGAGCATATTGTATTGGGGTTGATCCATAGTGGGGCCTATAAGATGGAGTTTTTGGGCTACCATGTGGGCTTCCATGATCTCTTGGGCACTCCATTCTGAGGTACCCCAATAAAATATTTTTCCTTGTTGTATCAAATGGTTCATCGCTCGGACGGTTTCTTCGATGGGTGTATTTTTGTCAGGGCGATGGCAAAAAAACAGGTCCAAGTACTCCACCTGTAGCCTTCGGAGTGCATCATGACAAGCTTCAAAGATGTGTTTTCTACTCAAACCGGTCTGATTGGGACCTTTGCGTCCGTCACCGAAAAACACTTTGCTGGACAGGACATAGCTGGTTCTGTCCCATTTCATTTTTTTGAGGATTCTTCCCATGACGATTTCGGACTGACCTTGTGCATAGATTTCTGCATTATCAAAAAAGTTAACGCCTCGGTCGTATGCATAGGCCATGAGGCGTTCAGCAGTGGATCGTTGGATTTGTGATCCGAAGGTAACCCAAGATCCGAAAGAGAGTTCACTTACTTTTAAACCTGATTTTCCGAGATGATTATATTTCATTATTGTGATTTTTTAGACAATAGTACAAAAAAACCACCTTGTCACGCTGACAAGGTGGTAAAAGATTTAATGTAGATCGTAATTTTATAGCTATTGCTTAGCAAATTTTTTGGCTATAATACCATGTTCAAACTGAATCAGCGCGATATACATACCGGGCACCAAGTCTTTTAACCTGTATTGGACGCGGTTATTGTCGATAGTATTGAGTTGGGCTACTCGTTTTCCATCTGTGGACATAATATAAATAGCCTGCATCGGCGAGTTGATATTCGAGTTGATTTCTATATAATCCGTAGCGGGGTTCGGTCCGAATTTGAGCCCTACTTCGTCATCTTGGAGATTGGTCACACTCGATATGAGATCTGTGAGATCACATCCCAAATCCAATGCAACACATCCACGAGGACCAAAATAAGCAAACACGGTGTCTAGATATCTTCTGCCTTTTTCTGCAGACATATCCGGGTTATTGATTTTAGAGATAACGTCAAAATTACACAGCGGCAACGGGAGTCCCATTGGGCAACTTGTATGCGGAACTTGTGACCAAATAGCAGAATTCCACCAATCCCAAGGACCGGCTTCAAACTCATCTTCTCCTGTTAATGGATTGGGCCATGCCGGTCTAGGCACAGGATAAAGACCTTTTAGTCCATCGTTACGTTCATTGGCTTTTGCTGTGATATCGTCTATCCAATTGATATCGGCAAATACGTCATTGAGACCAAATTGTGCGGCGATTTCTTGCGTTTTGTAACTCCCGGCTACATCTACTATAAGATCTCCTGTTGTGGGTACTTCTAATATGTCATATACATAGGGGGCAAAGGGATCTCTAGGTACGTGAAATGAGATCATCGGAGGATCGGATTCGTCTATCCATGTTGTATCTCCGAGTGCACCTCCGAGGTTGACAGAGAGTTGAAAATCTGAAGTGTAGCCGGGGTGATTGACTATATTTAATGGTGCAGCTTCTAGTCCGAAAGGATCACCGTTGATTTGTTGGATAACCATGGGTATACCCTCGCTGTCAAAAAATTTGGGTACTAGGATGTCTTCATACCGGTCGAGCGTAGCTGCGGCTAGTACGACGTAGCTACCTGTGCCATGCCCCCAAGCCGTAATTCTTGTAGTATCTACCATAAAGGTATTGTCCCCTTCTGCTACATTGCGTTTAAAGAACCGGATACAGGTATTGAGGTCTTGTACTCCACGATATGCGGCATTGATGAGGGTTTCTACACGTACATTGATGTCATCCGAAATAGGATTCCATCCTTGTCGATAAGTAAAAGTAGCAGCTACAAATCCGCGTCTTGCGAGTCGTTTTGCTACTTCTACGACTGCACTATCTTGACGATTACCTTGGACAGATCCATTGACACCGCGTGGTAGAAAGTTGCCCGTGTGTGCTATAAGCACTAGTGGGCGGAGCAAATCATCTTCATCGCCTACAGGCATATAGACGTCCATGTCTAGGGTTTGTAAGGTGGGGACTCCAATACTGGTATCAGCTACTGTAATTACAGTAATATTGGCACCATAAGGTACAGAATCGATGATGGTTACATCATCAAAGATTTCATCGAGATAGCGTTGTTGGGCTAAAGTGGTCAAGCTCATCAGGAGTAGTAAGAATAAAATGTTAACATGCTTCATAATTAATAGATTTAGTTGTTTTTAAATTCGTAATTAATAGAAAAATAGGCCAGGCGACCGATTCGTGGTCCGCCATAAGTTTGAAAGTTTTGTCTGTTCAATATATTAGAGGCACCCAACTTGAAGGTCGTATTGATGGAAGGGACTTTCCAGTTGATCTGACCGTCCAGTAAGGCGTAGGTAGGTATAAATCCTGTAAACTGAGGAGATCCCTCAAATAAAAATCCTTGGATCCACTTATAATTGAGGTTAAAACCAAAGGACTTAAATTTGTAGAAACCCAAGTCGAGAGGGATATCTCTACCGGAGATTCCTGCATTAAATTTGTGTTCCGGAGTATTAAATGCAGGGATGATGGGGTCATCTTCATCGAGTTTGTTGAGTTTGTTCCAGCTATAGTTACCGTTAAAGGATAAATATTTTGCAAAGTAATAGTTGATCCCGAGGGCAAATCCTTGCGTAGTGACTGTGGCATCACTATTAGCTGCAAAGCGATATACATTGGTCCGTGTAGGCAGACCGCCTTGGCCAAATTCGGCATCGACACCAATTTTGTAACCCAAGAAGTCATTATATATATTGTAGTAATATCCTCCGTCTAGATATAGTTTATTAAATAGAGTAGTTCTGTATCCGATTTCAAATGTTTTGACACGCTCGGGTCTTACGGCATCTATGTCAAAATATACGAGCGAATCGGGATTGAGATTTCTAGAATTAAAATAGGCCAAAAGGGATGGCACAGTGATGAGGTTTTTGGCTCCCTCCAAGTTGCCGAGTAAGGTAGCTCTACCGACATTTAAATTGAGGTATTGGTCGGATAGCGTCGGATTACGCACTCCGGAAGAAAAAGAGAGCCTCAAAAAATTTCCGGGCTTAGGTTTATATACTAGGCTAGCTGCCGGAGTAAACAGCATGTCAAAATTTTGATTTTTGTCAATTCGGGTAGTTGCATTGAGTGTAATTTTATTATCTGCAAGTTTCTTTTCAAATCCCGCATAGATTCCATACTCAAAGTTTGTAATTTTGACATCGCCCGTATCCAAAAATATCGTTCCATCCGTATCGGGAGTGTACAGTCTGCTACTAGCTCCTATTTTGATAAAATCTAAAAATCCGGGTTCGATTTTGTATTCGGCTTGGGCGTGATAGAGATCCGACTTGTCAAAGAAGCGTGTGCCGTCCTCATCGGAGTTGGATTTGGCTGAGATGATGCTGTTAAATTCGTCTTCAAAGCGCTGAGTTCCCGGTCTGAAAAATGGTATGGATGTACTGTTTTCTCCGGGTTGGTTTGCAATGTTTGCAGCTTGCATATGCCAGATGACCAAGGAGTCATAGTAGTTGGTCAGCCAGTTTCTGGCTGCTTGTTCATCGATCACCAATCTAGCTTGACCGTCTATAATGACAATTTCTTCACGTGGGTAGCCCAATTCGAGTATTTTAGGCTCGATTTGAGTTCTCCAATAGTCTCTATAGTCGGACGACCATTCTTCATTGGACTTGGCACGTTCTTGGAGTTTTAGTGCGGTAAAGTAGGGATCATAACTCTCGCCGGCATCATCGCTGGTACTATACACTCTGATGAAATATTTGTCTTTTTTTCTGAATTCGAGACGATTTTGGTAAAATAAGATGTTTTTGAGACTGAAGCGATTATCTCCTTGATAGACGGTAGTCCCTTGCCCTAGGTTAAAGGCGTATATAAGTTCGGGAGATTTTTCTTTGAGTGCGGGATTGGTTCTTAGGTGGATAGCTGTACTTGCTTTGATATTGCGTGTGTTATAATCTACCAGATCTTCTTCTCTGTAGCCTGTTCTATACCAGTTGCCCAGTCCTCTAAATCTCCATAGTTGCGATGAAGATAGATCACTTCTTCGTTGGTATTCGTCTCCGTAGATATTGACTGCATCATAGCCGCCCGGATTGCTTTTGTCCACTTTTGAACCATAAACGGGATCATAATTATCTGCTACCCAATCGTCCGCTCTCAAGAACTCAAAGTTTATCTTATATGCTATGTGTTCTAGTCCGTCTTTATTGGTAAAAGCATCTGCCCATCTAAACCCTGTGCGCAATAAGCGTCGCTCACCCACTTTGACTTCTGCGGAGAGTCCTTTATGAAAAAATGGATTTTTTGTCGTCATACTGATCACTCCGTTAAATGCATTCGGTCCATAAAAGGCAGAACTGGCTCCGACGATGAGATCTACTTTGAGTACATCGAGTTCAGAAGAACCTAGAAAATTTCCCAAAGAAAAGTTGAGCCCGGGAGCTTGATTATCTACTCCATCTATGAGTTGGAGCGATCGTACAGGGCTGGTACTGTTAAAGCCTCGTGTATTGATTATTTTGAAGCCTAAACTCGCAGCGGTAAGGTCCAC